>JAFZOC010000227.1 GCA_017550765.1 Oscillospiraceae bacterium | reverse complement strand
CTCCAGCGGAGACGTACATCTGGAGGCGGCGGTGAGCCGTGGCCACGCCCAGATCAGGACCGTCAGCGGCGAAGTCCATCTGCAGGACGCCGACGCCGCTACCATGGAGATCCGGACCAGCAGCGGCAACGTCAGAGGGTCCATCCGGACCGAGAAGGACTTCCGCGTGGAGACCAGCAGCGGCGACGTCTACACCAGCGGCAGCAGACGCGGCGCCGGCGAGTGCTATGTGGTCACCAGCAGCGGCGACGTGCATCTCACCGCAGGCGGATGACCGGAACGGGGCGGAGATCTCCCGCCGCCGGTCTTCGCGACAGCGGCGGGGGAAATGCGCCCCCTGCCTCTTGCCCTGCGGCCGACGCCGTGCTATCATAGTCTCATCAAAGATCAAGGCGGTGCCGTGATGGAAAAACGCGAAAGAAAGAGCCTGCATCTGGGCTTTTGGATCCCCACAGTGCTGATCGCGCTGCTGTGGCTGTTCTTCCTGGAGATCAACAAGAACACCGTGTCCGGCTGGATCCAGAGCCTGGTGGTCTTCTTGGTTTACATAACTGTCAGTGTCAAACTGTTCCGCGGCAAGAAGTGGTATCTGCGCCTGGGGGCCTTCCTCCTGCTGCTGGTGCTGCTCTGGGCCATCGGCTCGGGCACGCAGGGGCCTTACAGGGCCCGGCCGGCGACCGGGAGCGAGAACGCGCGCCCCACCGAGATCGTCACCGTGCGGGACGGGCAGCTCACCGGCGTCTACACCGAGGACGGCGCTGTGGAGGTCTACACCGGCATCCCCTACGCCAAGCCTCCCGTGGGCGACCTGCGCTGGCGGGAGCCCCAGGACCCGGACCCCTGGGAGGGCGTCCTGGCGGCGGACCATTTCGCCCCCATGTCCATGCAGCCCGTGAACGCCAACTGGTACAGCTCCATGGCCCAGATCATCGGCTACCACGACTATGAGATCTCCCTGGACGACAACTTCCGGGACCTGGTCAGCGAAGACGCGCTGTATCTGAACATCTGGAAGCCCGCCGGGGAGCAGAAGGATCTGCCTGTGCTGGTCTATATCCACGGCGGCTCTCTCCAGACCGGGCAGCCCTGGTACGCCGACTACAGCGGCGAGGGTCTGGCCCGCAAGGGCGTGATCGTGGTGAACATGGGCTACCGCCTGGGCGTCTTCGGCTTCCTGGCCGATGAGACGCTGGCGGCGGAGTCCCCCAACGGCACCACCGGCAACTACGGTCTCCTGGACCAGATCAAGGCCCTGGAGTGGGTCCGGGACAACATCGCCGCCTTCGGCGGCGACCCGGAGAACGTCACCCTGGCGGGCGAGTCTGCGGGCTCCGCCTGCGTCAGCGCCCTGTGCACCTCTCCCCTGGCCAGGGGCCTCTTCCGCCGCGCCATCGGCGAGAGCTCCACCGTCACCGCCCCGGAACCCGCCCACTCCTTCCGCAGTCTGGAGGATGCCCTTGCCAGCGGCGAGCAGGTCAAGGCGCGCTTCGGCGTCTCCAGCGTCGCGGAGCTGCGCCGGCTGGACGCTGCGACCCTCGTGGCCGCCGCGGACACGGAGCACCACATGACCGTGGACGGCTATGTGCTGCCCGAGACGCCCTACGAGAGCTATCGCAAGGGCATCCACAACGAGGAGGCCCTGCTCCACGGCTTCAACGCCGATGAGGGCTCCGCCTTCCTCCTCTTCGACAAGACGGACCTGACAAATTACGAGGGGAAACTGCAGCGGATGTTCGGCGAACTGACGCCCCAGGCGCTGGCGCTCCGTCCCGCCGCTACCGACGCCGAGGCCAAGGCCGGCTGGAACGACTTTTATTCCGTCTACTTCTTCGGCTACGGCCATTACTGCTGGGCCCGCCAGGAGGCCGCGCTGGGCGTGCCCGTCTACGAGTACTGGTTCACCAAGACCAACGGGCGTCTGGGCCCCTGGCACAGCGGCGAGGAGGTCTACTGCTACGGCAACGTCCCGGCCGGCTCCCGTCTCTATGACGACAGCGACCGGGAGCTCAGTGAGATCTTCTGCTCCTACTTCGCCAATTTCTGCAAGACCGGCGACCCCAACGGTCCGGGCCTCCCCCGCTGGGAGCCCGCTGCCGATGGGGGCACGGTCCAGGAGCTGGGCGAGCGCGTGGGCCCGGCCGCAGATCCCTACCTCTCCATTTATGAACTATTTGATAACATTTCCCAGTTCGGGAACTAATCACCTGGAAGAACGTCCTATCAAGCGTTCAAGATAACAACAGCTGTGCATGCGCCCCACAGGGGCAGAAAGGAGAAACAACATGGATATCAAGAACATCATCGAAAAGGCCAAGGAGCTCGTCAAGAAGGGCAACGTCTCCAAGATCGTCGTCCGGCGCCAGGAGAACGTCATCGTCAACATCCCCGTGAACGTAGGCGTCGTGGGCGCGGTCGTCGGCATCACCGCCGCCAAGTGGGCGGTCCTGGCTGCTGTCCTGGCCACCGTGGGCTTCGGCTGCACGGTGGAGATCGTCAAGGAGGACGGCGACGTGGTCTCCGTGGTCACCGAGGAAGACACCCAGAAGGCCAAGGAAGCCGCCGTCGGCATCGTGGACCAGGTCAAGGGCGCCGCCACCTCCTTCGTCGAGAAGGTCAAGGACGAGGTCGGCTCCGAGGACGCGGACTTCGAGCAGGTCGTGGACGACTCCGAGCCCAAAGACTGATCCTCCCCCGCGAACGCGAACAGAGGCTGTCGAAGAGACAGCCTCTGTTTTTTGGGGCCGAGCTGGTTTACATAACTTTTACTTGCGTCGTCCCGTGCCCGTATCGCCCTCTCCTCGGGTCGTCAGGCGTTCCACGATCGGATGATCGGGACAGAAAAAAGGGGGGACGCGATCGCTCGCGTCCCCCTTTTTCGGGAGCATGCCATCGAGCGCGTGACTCAGTAGAGCACTGCGCTCTGGCTGCGGACCTTGATATGTTTTGCCAGAAGTGTCACATCCGACACGGCGATCCTCCCGCCGGCGCCGCCGTCGCCGGGACGTCACAGGATCCGAGGGCGCTATCTGCGAGCAGATCCTTGCTGCGGCCGCAGATCATAGCGCGGCCCGACCCTGCAGCGTCGCGATATGATCCACAGCGGAGAGAGCGGCCACGTTGCCCTCCCCCACGGCTTTGGCCAGCTGGAAAGGCTTCCCGGTGCAGTCCCCCGCCGCGAAGACGCCGGGGACGCTGGTGGCCATGCGCCGGTCCACCACGATCGCGCCGTCCCGGTACTCCAGTCCGGGCACCAGCTTGGTGACGGAGACCGTGTCCTTGATGATGAACACGCAGTCCACCCGGTGCTCTTCTCCGTTATAGACGAGGGTATCCGCTTTCATGCCGCCGCGGATCTCATAGCGGCCGTTCTGCTCGAAGCGCAGGACCCGGCAGCCGATGCTCTCCAGGAACGCCGCGTCGTGCCGGGCCTCCTCGCCGCCGCCCACGACGGCCACGGTCTTGCCCCGATAGAGCATCCCGTCGCAGGTGGCGCAGTAGCTGACGCCGCGGCCCAGATAGTCCCCCTCCCCGGGGTAGAGCTTCTCCCGGGTGATGCCGGCGGCGACGATCAGCGCCTTGCACAGATAGAACTCGTTCCCCACGGCGACGCCGAAGCTGTCGCCCATGGGCAGGACCGACAGAGCGCGGCCGGGGATGAGCTCTGCCCCGCTCTCCTCCAGCTGGCGGCGGAACAGCGCGGACAGCTCCGCCCCGCTCATGGGGGGCAGGCCCGGATAATTCGTGACCATCTCGGCCTTGTAGAGGCTGCTGGTCTCGGTCCTGTTCGCGACCACGCCAACGGTCTTCCCGCGGTTCCGCAGCGTCAGGGCCGCGGAGCACGCGGCGGCGCCGCCGCCGATGATGATGACGTCGAACTGGTCTGCCATAGGTCCATCTCCTTTTCCTCGTTCGTTCGGTGTGCGTGTCCGGGCGCAGGCCCGGGGCTGCCCTTCCGGCGCGCGTCAGTTCCGGATGCGGAACTTCTCCAGGAGGGTCTCCACGCTCCCGTCCATCGCGCTCAAGATCCGGTCCATGGTGAACTCCGGCGGCATCTGCACGCCCAGGTCCATCCACTGGGCGATCAGGCCGATGGCGCACTTGGCATAGTACTTGACGACGAACTCGAAATCCTGCCGCTCGATGTCCATGCCCTCCGACACGATCACGGCGAAGCTGCGGATGCAGGCCTCCATCTTTCCCTCCAGATAGCGCAGCATATAGAGCCGGCTGTCGGAGTTGTATACGTTCAGGGTGAAGGCGCTGTTCTCCTGCAGATACTCCAGATAGATCAGCATGTCCTCGCGCCAGTGATCGTAGATGACCTTCTTGGGCAGGACGCGGTTGGCGTCTTCCTCAAAGACCCACTCCAGCAGGTCGTAGACGTCGTCAAAGTGATAGTAGAAGGTCTGGCGGTTCACCCCGCAGATCTCCACCAGGTCTTTGACGGTGATCTTCCCGATCGGTTTCATGCTCATCATCTGCTTGAGCGCAGCGGCAAGAGCTTCTTTCGTGGATGAGGACATAGCCGATCCTTCCTTTCGTATCGTTTTGCGTGCAGAGTCTGTGGCGATCGCAGCCCGTCAAGTGTTCGTGTCCGCCTAGAGTCCGTGTTATTATACCATAGATGTTCCCGCTTGCAAAGCACCGATCCGCCCGCGTTCCATCTTTTTTCTGCCGACCGGCTATGCCGCAGATGCTCCGGCCCGAGCCGGTCAGGGTCTTCGCACGATCCGTACCGGAGCCTGCCCCAGACCGCGCCTGCCGCTCGCCCGTACAGGTCCCCCGACCGGGCATACGCGGTCCTCTTCCCGCCCGATCGTTCGCCCGGCGCGGCAACAGTCGAAAGTTCTTCTCAAAAAAGCAAAAAAACTCTTGAATTGCTCTGATACATATGGTATATTCTTAAGGCTCATATTTTTGGTCTTTTCTCGGAACGGACCATCTCATCGAAAGGGTCGAAATACATGAACGCTCTGAACATCATCCTCACCATCCTGCAAGTCCTGTCCGGCCTGGCCGTGACCGTCATCGTGCTCGCCCAGAGCGGCAAGAGCGCCGGCCTCTCCGGTTCCATCTCCGGCGGCGCCGAGACCTTCCTCTCCAAGGGCAAGGCGAAGACGCTGGATGCGAAGCTGGCGAAGCTCACCAAGTGGTTCGCCCTCGGCTTCGTCGTCCTGACCCTGGCGCTGAACCTGCTGGTCAAGCATGTGGACGCCAGCGCTTCCGTCAACGTCAGCGAGCCCGCCGCAGTGACGGATACTGTCCCCGAGTCCGGCAACTGAGAACGTTCCAGAGGTACATAACACCTCGGCCGTTCGTCAATGTACGCCCGGGCGGCTCATGGATGCCGCAGCAGCGTCCGGCCGATACGGTCGGGATGCGAAGAAGATGCCCTGCGCAAGAAGATGCGCAGGGCATCTTCAGCTTGTCAAAAAAGTCCCCGTG
>JAFZOC010000226.1 GCA_017550765.1 Oscillospiraceae bacterium | reverse complement strand
GCCGTCCTCCGAAGCGTCGTCGTGTATAAGGAAAGGAGGACACTGTAATGGCTAAGAACAGACAGCCCATCGCGAAGCACGCGAAGGCGCTGGGCATCAGCCCCGCCGCCATGGGCTACTATAAGAAAGAGACCACCCGCAACAGCAACAACCAGACCCGCAAGAAGAAGTCCGAGTATGCCACCCAGCTGCAGGAGAAGCAGAAGGTCAAGTTCGTCTATGGCGTTCTGGAGAAGCAGTTCCGCGGCTACTACGAGAAGGCGATCCGCATGCCCGGCAAGTCCGGCGACAACCTGCTCATCCAGCTGGAAGAGCGTCTGGACAACGTGGTGTTCCGCCTGGGCTTCGCCTCCACCCGCCGTGAGGCCCGCCAGATGGTCAACCACGGCCACTTCACCGTCAACGGCAAGAAGGTCAACATCCCCAGCTACCAGGTGAAGCCCGGCATGGTCATCGCCCTGCGCGAGGCCAGCCGCAGCATCGAACGTTTCAAGATGAACCTGGAGAACAACGCCTACCACGTCATCCCCAAGTGGCTCGAGTTCGACGCCGCCAACATGGTCGGCAAGGTCGTTGCTGCCCCCACCAGAGAAGATATCGACTTCCCCGTGGAAGAGCGTCTCATCGTCGAGTTGTACTCCAAGTAAGAATAAAGGGGAGGCCCTCGCGGCCCCCCACGCCCTCATATTGGAATGCTGGACCATCGTATGCGTCCTCAGTGGCGCAAATCTAACAAGGAGGGTACTTCAACCATATGATCGAAATGATCGAGATCAAGAAGCCGCGTATCGAGTGCATCGAGACCCCCACGGACAGCTCCTACGGCAAGTACGTGATCGAACCTCTGGAACGCGGATATGGCACGACGCTTGGAAACTCTCTTCGCAGGGTGCTCCTCTCCTCTCTCCCCGGCACTGCGTGCACCAGCATCAAGATCGCCGGTGTACAGCATGAGTTCTCCACCATCCCCGGCGTCAAGGAAGACGTGACCGAGATCGTTCTCAATGTGAAGAGCATCATCGTCCGCCTCCACTGCGACGGCCCCAAGACCGTCTACATCGAAGCCTCCGGCGAGGGCGTGGTCACCGCCGGCGACATCAAGCCCGACGCCGACGTGGAGATCCTGAACCCCGAACAGCCGATCGCTACGCTGGGCCCCGACGGCGCGCTGAGCATGGAACTGGTCCTGGATCACGGCAGAGGCTACGTCTCCGCCGAGAAGAACAAGTCCCCCACCACCGCCATCGGCACCATCCCTGTTGATTCCATCTACACCCCCGTGCTCAAGGTGAACTACACGGTCGAGAACACTCGCGTCGGGAACCAGACCGACTTCGACAAGCTGACGATCGAGGTCTGGACGGACAAGACCATGACCGCGCGCGAAGCGCTGAGCCTGGGTGCAAAGATCCTTTGCGATCACTTCACGCTCTTCACCGATCTGTCGGACACCATCGGTGCTGGCCCCACTGTCGTGGAGGTGGAGCACAAGGAGCCCGACACCGTCCTCAAGATGACGATCGAGGAGCTGGACCTGTCGGTGAGAAGCTTCAACTGCCTCAAGCGCGCCAATATCAATACCGTCGAGGACCTGGTCAGCAGGACCCAGGAAGAGATGATCAAGGTCCGCAACCTGGGCCGGAAGTCCCTGGAGGAAGTGGAGCACAAGCTCCAGATGATGGGCCTGTCCCTGGCCAGCGACGACAGCCAGTGACCGCGGTCTGCCGGCGGCGGGAGAGCGGGAGAAAGCTCCCCGGCCGCAGCGGCAGCGCCCAGCGTCTCCTCCGGGAGCACGAGTTGCCCCTGTGCCCGGCTGCAGGCCGGCGCACATGAGAGCGGGGGAGCTCCCGCCCTCATCGGAGACAAGAAAAAAACAGGAGGAATCACAATATGCCCGGAACTAGAAAGCTCGGCAAGACCACCGCGCAGCGGATGGCCATGCTCCGCCAGCAGACCACGGACCTGCTGGATACGGGCCGCATGGAGACCACTCTCTCCCGCGCCAAGGAGATCGCTCCCATGGCCGAGAAGATGATCACCCTCGGCAAGGACCAGGATCTGGCTTCCTACCGCCAGCTGCTCAGCTTCATCACCCGTGAAGACGTGGCGAAGAAGGTCAAGGACGAGCTGTCCAAGAAATATGCCGACCGCAACGGCGGCTATACCCGCATCACCCGCATCGGCACCCGCCGCGGCGACGCCGCCGAGGTGGCCGTGATCGAGCTGGTCTGATCGCGACACGAAAAGAGGATGAGAAGGCCCAGGCCCTCCCATCCTCTTTTTCGGTATCCCACAACGCGCTGCGACAGATCCGGCGCAGACCTGTGCAAGAAGGCGAGAGCCGCTCCGCAGGGCGAGGCCCGCGGAGCGTCCAGAGCGTCCCGGATCTGCCATTTCTTGTCAGATCTACACAAAAACATGGGCCGCTTTTTGGGAGAACGGCGGGGCACACTGTCGATTTTTTCTTGAAAAACAGCGCGACCTATGTTATAATCGAATGTAGTGATGATGAGACCTATGCCTTTTCCCGCCCGAAACGGTGGGAAAGAAGGCGAAAAAAGCCCGAAAGGGCCCTTTTCACTTTGCTTATTGTCCGCGGGCGAGGGCTCGCGTTCAATAAAGAATAATTAGGAGGAAAGAATGAAAATGAGCAATGCCAAGAAACTCCTTGCTCTGCTCCTGGCTATGGCGATGATCTTCGCTCTGGCCGCGTGCGGTGCCCAGAACACCCCCGCGCCCACCGGCGGCGACACCCCCAAGACCGACGAGCCCACTCCCCCCGCTACCGAACCCGGTACCGAGCCCCCCACTGAGGAGCCTGCTGAGCCGCTGTCCTATACCTACAATACGTATAGCAGCTCTCTGGGCAACAACTGGAACCCCCACACCTGGGAGACCAACGCGGACGACGCGGTGAACGGCTACATCACCAGCCCCTTCGTCACCATGTCCATCCTGGATTCCGAGGAAGGCGTGTACCAGTGGGTCTATGAGATGGCCACCGAGGTCACCGACGTGACGGCCGATCATCAGGACGACCTGACCAAGTATGCGGTCATCCTGCCTGAGGGCCAGACCGCCGAAGACACCACCGAGGGCTATGTCTTCGAGATCAAGCTGAACCCCAATGCCAAGTGGGCCAATGGCGAGGCCATCACTGCTGACGACTACATCTACTCCATGAAGCAGCTGCTGGCGCCCGAGATGCACAACTACCGCGCCAACCTGTACGTGGCCGGTGAGTCCGCCGTCGCCGGCGGCGCCTCCTACTACTATCAGGGCACCACTGCTTACCTCCCGATCGGTGTCGATACCAGCACCTACCTGGAGAACGGCGCCGTTGAGGACCTGTTCGTCGATACCTACAACTTCTGGGGCGCTGAAGGCTACATCGATGCCGAAGGCAACGAGACCCCGCAGTACCTGTCCGTCCTGGACGAAGTCGCCTACAGCGCTGACGGTGCTGGCGACGACGAGTACACCGGCGCTGCCCTGTACGAGTACTTCGCCCCCGGCGGCCCCTACGAGGGCTATGCCAGCGACTACCTGTTCGTTGCGCAGACCTATGAGGACGGCGTGGACTACGACACCGTCGGCTGCTACAAGGTCGACGACTACACCATCATCTACGTCAACCAGACCCAGATCGACTTCAACTACTTCCTGACCTCCCTCACCAGCACCTGGCTGGTCTACGAGGACCTGTACGAGGCCGGCAAGGACACCTCCGGCGAGCTGGTGACCACCAACTACGGCACCTCCCCCGAGACCACCATGGCTTACGGCCCCTACATGCTCGAGTCCATGCAGGCCGACAAGCAGATGGTCTTCGTCCAGAACCCCTACTGGTATGGCTGGGAAGATGACGGCAACGGCAACCTGGTCTCCTACACCAACTTCGAGGTCGACGGCGAGAAGGTCCAGCAGTATCAGACCACCCGCGTCGTCATCGACGTCATGGACGACAACGCCGCCAAGCAGGCCTTCCTGAAGGGCGAGCTGTCCACCTGGAGCCCCAACGCTGAGGAGCTGGTGACCTACGCCGCCTCCGATCAGCTGTACAAGGTCGACGAGACCTACACCATGTCCTTCTTCTTCAACACCAACGTCGACGCTCTGAAGGCCATGGACGAGTCCAAGGGCAACACCAACTCCGTGGTCCTGTCCAACGTGAACTTCCGCAAGGCCTTCTCCCTGGCCATCGACCGCGCTGAGTGGGTCACCGCCACCTCCGGCTTCAAGCCCGCTTTCTCCCTGCTGAACAAGCTGTACTTCTACGACATCTACAACGATCCCACTTCCTCCTACCGCAACAGTGACGAGGCCATGACCGCCATCGTCAACCTGTACGGCGTCGAGTACGGCGAAGGCAAGGCCTACGCCACCCTGAAGGAAGCCCACGACTCCATCAACGGCTACAACCTCACCGAGGCCAAGGAGCTCATGAAGACCGCCTGCGAAGAGCTGGTCGCTGAGGGCCTCTACACCGAGGGCGAGGACATCGTCATCCGCGTCGGCTACAAGAAGGGCACCCTGGATTCTGCCGACAACAACCAGATGGCGCTGATGAACAAGTACATCAACGCCGCTGTCGAGGGCTCCGGCTTCGGTGCTGTCACCCTTGAGGCTGTCGGCAACATCGACAACCGCTATGCTGCCGTTCCCAACGGCGAGTTCGCCATCGGCTACGGCGCCTGGGGCGGCGCTGCCTTCTACCCCTTCCGCAACATGCAGGTCTACTGCGATCCCGACCAGTACGACATCAACGAGCTGGCTGACTGGGATCCGAAGAGCGAGACCCTCACCATCGATATCGACGGCGAGGAAGTCACCATGACCTGGCAGGCCTGGTCCGGCTCCTGCGTGGGCTCCGGCCGCTTCGCCACCGCTGACTTCGCCACCAAGCTGCACATCCTGTCCACCATGGAGGAGCAGTACCTGGCCAAGTACTACCGCATCCCGCTGGCTGGCTCCACCGCCTGCGAGCTGCTGAGCTTCAAGAACAGCTACTACACCGACGAGTACAACATCATGTACGACTTCGGCGGCCTGCGTCTGATGCGCTACAACTACAGCGACGCCGAGTGGACCGAATTCGTTGCCTCTCAGGGCGGCGAGCTCCACTACGAGTGATCTTTGACCCGGTCTTTCTGAGAAAGGCCAACTGAGCATATGGCGGGGGAGGCCCACGAACTTCCCCCGCTGTATGCATCTTTTGAATGCCGATCGCCCGCAGGAAGGGCGACGGGGCCGTCCGGGCCGTTGCCCCGGACAAAGATGCTCCAAACAAGAACCGTTAAGGAGACGAGGCCATGACCAAATATGTGATCAAGAGGATCATCCTGATGTTCTTCACCTTCTTCGTGATCATGACGATGTGCTTCCTGCTCATCCGTCTGCTCCCGAGGGAGCTGCCCCAGGACAAGAACCTCCAGGCGGTCATCACGGCGCGTTTTGAGGCGCTGGGCTACAACAAGCCGCTGCTGGTGCAGTATTGGATCTATCTGAAGAACATCTTTACCCAGTGGGACTTCGGTACCAGCTGGTATATCCAGTTCCGCGTCCCCGCCTGGGACGTGCTGACCAGCCGCCTGCTCCCCACCGTGCTGGTCAATCTGTATTCCTTCATCCTCTCCGTTCCCCTTGGCATCCTCTTCGGCATCTACGCAGCCATCAAGAAAAACAAATGGCAGGACCAGGTGATCAGTACTGCGGTCATGGTCTTCGTATCGGTCCCCAGCTATGTGTACGCCTTCCTGGTGCAGTACATCTTCTATTTCAAGATGGGCGTGCTGCCCCTGACCGTGTACTCGCTGGCTGACGCAGGCGGCTCCTGGTGGACCAAGAAGATGTTCATCAGTATGATCCTGCCGATCATCGCGCTCTCCTTCAGCCAGATCGCGGGCCTGACCCGTTTCACCCGCGCCGAGCTGACGGAGACCCTGACCTCCGACTACATGCTGCTGGCCCGCACCAAGGGCCTGACCCGCGCGCAGGCCACCACCCGCCATGCGCTGAAAAACGCCATGGTGCCCATCCTGCCGATGATCATCGGTACGTTCATCGGCATCCTCGCCGGCTCCATGATCATAGAGCAGATCTTCGCCATCCCCGGCGTCGGCCAGCTCTATATCAAGTCGATCAATCTCTTTGACTATGACGTGTTCATGATCGACACGATCTTCTATACGTTTATCGGGCTCCTGGCCGGTATCCTGGTGGATATCAGCTACGGCTTTATTGATCCTCGGATCAGAATGGGGTCGAAGAAATGATGAAGAATAGTGAAGTTACGATGAGCATCCCGAGAGAGAAATTCAAACTCGTGAACCAGGGCCAGCGCCTGAGCGACACGAAGTTCGAAGACAAGCCCATCGGGTATTTCAAGGACGCCTGGATCCGCTTCCGCAAGAACAAAGGCTCTATCATCGCGGCGGTGATCATCCTGATCATCGTGCTCTTCTCCCTGTTCGCGCCGCTGGTCATCTCCCAGCACCCCAGCACCTTCATGGACGTCTACTACGCCAAGAAGCCCTCCCGCGATCTGACGCTGATGAAGATCGGCATGTCCAAGGGCACCGTGGAGCGCACCTTCAACGGCGCCTACCTGGTCCGTGCCCTCGCCATGGGCGTCGGCGCGGAGGACCATGACGGCAGCGGCACGGTGACCATGGCCGAAGGCATGGCCAGCTACTACCAGCCGATCAAGACGATCGGCGAAAAAGAGACGATCACCGAGATCCGCGGCGCCAAGCCCAAGACGATCTTCAGAGGCTGTGAGATCGACACCTATCTGGAAGTCGGCTTCATGTACAAGAGCGTCGAGCAGGCGGAGTACCGCCGCATCCAGGAGTGGCAGGAGGAGACCGGCCTGCAGGTCCTGTACCCGCTGATCGCGGACAACGAGTTCAACATGGACCCGCTGGACGCCAACTACTGGTACAAGACCAAGAAGGGCTCTCCCGTCACCACCACGGCCTCCGGCAAAGCCAAGACCGAGGACCTGGCTGAGATCGACCTGACCGAGCTGGTGCTGGAGGACAACTACAAGCGCGACGCCAACGGCGACCCGCTCTTCTTTGAGTACATCGGCGGCGGCACCCATGAGACGGCCCAGTACAAGGTCCGCATCCTCTATTACAACTACTACCGCTACATCAACGGCTTCGAGCCCGAGTACATCTTCGGCACTGACAGCCAGGGCTACGACCTGGCGGTGCGTCTGGCCGGCGGCCTGCGTCTGAGCCTGCTGCTGGCGGTGATCGTCTCCGCCATCAACCTGACCCTGGGCGCCATGTACGGCGCCGTGGAGGGCTACTACGGCGGCTGGGTCGACCTGATCCTGGAGCGTATCTCCGATATCCTGGTCGAAGTCCCGTTCATCGTCGTGGCGACGCTCTTCCAGCTGCACCTGTCAGCGAAGGTGGGCGTCATACCGAGCCTGATCTTCGCCTTCGTGCTGACCGGCTGGATCGGCACGGCGGCCCGTACCAGGACCCAGTTCTACCGCTTCAAGGGCCAGGAGTACGTCCTGGCGGCCCGCACCCTGGGCGCCAAGGACAGACGCATCATCTGGAAGCACATCTTCCCCAACTCCCTGGGCACCATCATCACCGCCAGCGTCCTGGTCATCCCCGGCACGATCAACAGCGAGAGCATGCTGAGCTATCTGGGCATCGTCAAGCTGGGCAGCGCCACCAAGACCAGTCTGGGCACACTGCTGTCGGACGCGGCCAATATCTGGACCAACTATCCGCACCTGCTGCTGTATCCGGCCCTGACCCTGTCGCTGCTGATGATCTGCTTCAACCTGTTCGGTAACGGACTGAGAGACGCGTTCAACCCGTCTCTGCGCGGCGTGGAGGAGTAAGCATGGATACGATACTTGACGTTAAGAATTTGAGAGTCTCTTTCCGCACCTCCGGCGGAACG
>JAFZOC010000225.1 GCA_017550765.1 Oscillospiraceae bacterium | reverse complement strand
GTTTGCGCCACCCCCCCTTGACGCGAGGGGGGCTGGGGGCGCGGGGGCACGGATGGCCACGCCAGCGGTGCGACGCTGGCTCGCCATGACAGCGCCTTGCGGCGCTGTGCGCCCGGCGGGGCGCAAGGGCCGCGGGGGAAGACGGATGGCCACGCCCGTGTGCGCACTGGCTCGCCATGACAGGCCCTCTGGGCCTGTGCGGCTGCGGCCGCGGGGGATGCGGATGGCCACGCCGGGCCCGGTGGGCCCTCCTCGCCATGACAGGGGGGCTCAGCCCTCCGGCCAGGGCCAGTTCTCCCGGACCCAGGCCTCCACCTTCTCCGGGTCCACCCGGATCGGACCGTAGTCCACCGCGTCGCCCCGGACCGTCAGGCCGTAGGGCAGATAGGCCTGCATCGTGGTCTGCGCCAGCTCCTCGCCCGTGTACATGTCCACCAGGCGCAGCGTCAGCGTCTCCATGCTCACCGATACCCGCCGCCACACGTTCTCCTCGTTGGGGAAAAAGCCGAAGGTCCCCGTGAGGCTGGATCCCTCGATCAGCAGGCCCCGGACCTGCTCCGCCCGGGCGGGCCGCAGCTCCTCCGGGATGTGCTCCAGGTCGAAACGGTCCGTGTACGGCCGCCAGCGCACCAGCTGCGTCGCCTCCGGCGACACCGCGCCGTTCTCCAGCAGCCAGGGCAGCTCCGTCTGCAGCGTCAGCAGGTCCAGACAGCCCCGCAGCCAGACCTCTATCTTGCCGGGGCTGGCCTCCGGGCCCAGGCTCCCCAGGATCCGCCCGCTCAGAGGCTCCACCGCCTCATAGCCCGTACTGTCCCGGCGGACCACCAGGCCCACCTCCTCCGGGCTGCCGGCCCGCAGGGACCGGGGGATGAAGGCGTCCACATAGCGGCCCTCCTCCAGCCCGATCGCCAGGGCCCCGCCGCCCACCGGATGCTCCGACGAGCTGGCCCGGAAGACCAGCAGGCTCTGCCAGTCCGCGTAGCGCTCCCGGACCCAGTCGCCCAGTTCCCGGGCGTCCGCCGTCAGCGGGAAGCGGCCCTCCTGGACCTCCCCCTGGCGCAGGGGGATCAGACGCAGGATCTGCTCCGTCTCCGTCCGCTGGACCGTCAGCTCCGCCCCGATCTGCCAGGGGGAGCCCGCCAGCAGCTCCGTCGGCACCAGGCCGGGACCGGCCTCCGCCAGAAGCGGCTCCGCCGGGGCGTCCAGGGGATGCAGCACCAGCGCGTCCCCCCAGCCGAAGGCCGCCAGGTCCTCCATCCGCTCGGTCAGGCGCCAGAGCTCCTTGCCCGACCAGACGGCGGCCACCCAGCTCTGCGCCGCGGCCTCCGGGTCCGCACCGGCCACCCGCACCGGCCCCGCCAGGCGGCGCTCGCCCCGCCACAGGCTCAGCTCCCAGCCCTCGTCGCCCCGGGCGGGGCGGTAGCGGAGACAGGCGCCCAGGTCCTCCGGCGTCTCCGAGCGCAGGCCCTCCGGCAGGAAGCGGTCCGTGCAGCGCCCCTCCCGCTCCGACCAGGCGATCAGCCGGTC
>JAFZOC010000224.1 GCA_017550765.1 Oscillospiraceae bacterium | reverse complement strand
TGATAGGGTCACATGAACTTGTCGATGGCTTCGTTGAGGGCCTGGAGGTCGGCGTCGCCCGCGTCGGAGATGCAGTGTTCCAGGTGGTCCTTCAGGATCACCTTCGCAGTGCTGCTCAGAGCGGAACGCACCGCGGCAAGTTGGAGCAGGACCTCTGTGCAGTCCCGCCCGTCCTCCACCATGCGCTTGACGGACTCCAGATGCCCGATCGCCCGGGAGAGGCGGTTCAGCACGGCCTTCGTCTGCGTGTGGACGTGGGGATGGCCATGCTCGTGCCCGTGCTCGTGTTCCACGGTGTGGCTGTGGATATGGCCGTCGCCGTGGTCGTGGAAATAGATCTCCTCCGAGCCCTGGCGATGCTCATGAGGATGTTCGTGTTCTTGCATCTTCGTCACGCTCTCTGTCATCGAATACATCAACTATATATTGTTTCGACGCATTTTGCAAGCCCCCCAGGGGGATACGGCGGGAAAGCCGCCCAGCAGAGGGCGACGGGGGAGAGGTCGACGTCAGAGCACGACAGGGACCTCCTCCGCGATGCGCAGCGTGTCGGGCGTGACCTCGCAGTCCAGCGCCAGGAGCCGGACCCCAGCGTCCCGGGCGCCTTGGAGCGCCTGCCCGAAGGCGGGGTGTGTCCGCCAGTTCGGCTCGAAGTACCTGACGCCCCGCATCTGGATCACAAAGACGGCCCAGGCTTCGTAGCCCTCCTGCACACAGGCTGCCAGACCGCGCATATGCTTGACGCCGCGCTCGGTGGGCGCATCCGGGAAGCGGACCACACCGTCCTCCTCCAGCGTCACACCTTTGACCTCCACGAAGATGCGGCGGCCCCGGTGTTCCAGATAGAAGTCGAAGCGCGACTCCCCATGGACGCGCTCCGAACAGATCCGGTCCGGGACGAAGCCCGCCCCGCCTTCCCGGAGCCATTCGGCGAAGACTTTGTTCGGCGCGGCGGCGTCCATGTTGATGAGCCGTTCGCCCTTCCACACGGCGATCAGATCCCAGGCGGTCCTGCGGGCGGGATCGGCTGCCGGCTGCAGATAGACCGCAGCCCCGGGGACCAGCAGTTCCTGGCAGCGGCCGGTGTTCTTCACATGGCAGACGACCTCTTCCCCGCCCAGAAGAGCGTGGGCCACGAAACGGTTCGGCCGCTCGATGAAGACGGCCTCGCGCACATCCGTATATCTCATCGGACGAACTCCCCGACCCACTGCTCCAGAGCGCGCTGCGACCCGCGGCGGTGCAGCCCGCTCCATTCCGCGATACGCGTGTCCGGATCGCCCCGCAGGGCCTTCCAGAGCTGCTCGATGTTCATCTCCGCCCGTTCGCCGAGCCCCAGCCGACGGCACATGGCTGCCGCGTCTTTTTGGCCCATCAGTACGCCCACCAGTGGCTGCGGAGAGGAGAGGATCTCGGCCAGGGCCGCCCGGAACTGGGGGATCAGCAGCTCGAAGCCACCGATGGCATCCAGCACGGAGAAGGGGTACCAGACCGCCTCCTGCAGCAGACGGACGCCGTCTGTCCGAAAGACCTCGTTGTCGTGCCAGAGCGGCAGAGCGGCAAGATCCAGATAGGGTCTCGCCTCGAAGCCCTCCACACCGCCTGCCGCGGCGGCGGGCAGCAGGGAACAGCGGCGCAGACAGGTGTCCTCGTCTCCCTCGGACAGGGTCACGAAGCCCCCGGCGCCCTGGAGCGCAGGGCCCAGAGCCTGCCGGATGGCAGCGCTCTTGCCGCAGCCTGCAGGCCCTGTGAGGAACAGATGTCTTTGCATGCCATCGCCTTCTTTCGGCGCTATTATACGTCGCGCGGAAAGGCTTGTAAAGGCGGGAGGACATTTCGAGGAAATGAAAACGTTCTGCAAATTCGAAGGAAAAGGGCTTTCCAAGAGCGGGAAAGGCTGGTATGATAAAAAAGAAAGGGGGAGAGCGCATGCCGAAACTGATCGCGGACCTGGCGATCATGCTGCTGACTGCGGGCGTGGTGGCCGTGCTGTTCAAGCGCTTCAAGCTGCCGCTGGTGCTGGGCTATATCTTGGCGGGCTTCCTGGTGGGCCCCTATATGCCCTGGTTCTTCACGGTGGCGGACAAGGCCTCCATCGAGACCTGGAGCGAGATCGGCATCATCGTGCTGATGTTCGGCCTTGGCTTGGAATTCGACCTGCACAAGTTGGCGTCCGTGGGCAGCACCGCGATCGTCACGGCGCTCACGGAGGTCTTCGGGATGCTGGTCCTTGGCTATCTGGTGGGTCAGGCTCTGGGCTGGGGCATGATGGACAGCGTCTTCCTGGGCGGCATGCTCTCCATGAGCTCCACCACGATCATCATCAAAGCCTTCGACGAGCTGGGCGTGCGGAAAGAGCCCTTTGCGCAGCTGGTCTTCGGGACGCTGGTCATCGAGGACATCGCCGGCATCTTCATGATGATCATCCTCTCCACGGTCTCCGTCAGCAAGAACATCTCCGGCGGCGCGCTGGCGCTGCAGCTGGGGATGCTGGTGCTGTATCTGGCGCTGTGGCTGATCCTGGGGATCTATATCCTGCCTACGCTCCTGCGCAAAGCGGAGAAGTTCATGAACGACGAGACCCTGCTGCTGGCCTCCCTGGGCATCTGTTTCGGCATGGTGCTGCTGGCGGAGCGGCTGGGCTTCTCCTCCGCCCTGGGCGCGTTCCTGGCGGGCTCTCTGATGGCGGGCACTGTCCACGCCG
>JAFZOC010000025.1 GCA_017550765.1 Oscillospiraceae bacterium | reverse complement strand
TAGACCGCAGGGGACGGGGCGCCGCCGCAGCCGCGCCGCGCCCTGCGCCCGGCGAAGGGGCCGGAAGGAGGCAGCAGCATGGACTTCAACGTGTACGAGCAGTATTTCGCGGCCAGCCATCCGGGCGGCGGGACGCCCCGCCGGGGAGCCCGGGCGGCGCTGGTCGTGAGCACCGGGGAGGGCCGCGTCCGTTACGAGGCGGCGCTGAGCTTCTTCCCCCACGAGGACGCGGAGGACTTCCGCATCAGCTACGACCTGTCGTTCAGCCGGGTGCTCTACGAGGCCAAAGGCCGCCGCTCCAAGAAGCGGGAGGCGGCGCTGCTGGCCGGCCTGCGGGAGACGCTGGACGCCCTGGCCGCCGAGGCCGGGGGAGAGGTGTACTGGGACCGGCCCCTGATCGCGCCGCGCTTCGGCTGATCTTTCCTTTTGCGCATTGCATCGGTAAGCGCGCGGTGGTACAATATAAGGGAGAGAGAGCGGCTCTTGCGGCCGCCCCGAGGAGGCGAGGCCATGGAGGATAAGAGCGTCCGCTGGCGGGTACTGTTCAGCGGCCAGGTGCAGCGGGTGGGCTTTCGCTACACGGCCTACTACCTGGCCCGGGACCTGGGGCTCAGCGGCTGGGCGAAAAATCTGGACGACGGCCGGGTGGAGATGGAGATCCAGGGCCGCCCTTCCCAGATCCGCAAGCTCCTCCTGCGCCTGAAAGCCCAGCCCCAGCTCAAGATCGCGGGGATGGAGATCCAGAGCGTCCCGGTGCGCCCCTTCGAGCGGCGCTTTCGCGTCCTGGGCAGCTCCACCTGAGCGACAGGCCCGGCCCGTCCCGCGACCGGCGACAGAAAAGGACAGACCAAACAGATAGACCGAACAGATAGACCGAAAGCATAGACCGAAAGGATAGACCGAAAGGATAGACCAAACGGATAGACCGAAAAGGGGGTATCTCGATGTCCAATATCAGCGATATCACACGCGACCAGTGGATGCTGCGCGGTCCTCTGGCCAAAAAAGGCTACGACTGGTGGTGGCACTCCTTCACCGCGGAGAACGCGGAGACCGGCGAGCGGAAGCCCTTCTATGTGGAGTTCTTCACCTGCTGCCCGGCCGACGCGCCCGATGAGCCCAGGATCGTCTGGCACCTGAGCGAGAAGGAGCGGGGCAGGCAGAAGCCCTCCTACCTGATGGTGAACGTGGGCTTCTGGGGCGAGGAGCACGGCCAGCTCCACCGCTTCTTCCCCTGGCGGAAGGTGCAGATGCACGCCGACGCGCCCTACGAGGTCCGGGCCGAGGACTGCTACTGCAGCGAGACGGCCACCTGGGGCCGCGTGGCGGTGACGGCGGAGGAGGCCCAGGCCCACCCCGAGTGGATGAGCGACGCGGGCGAGCTCAGCTGGAACTTGAAGATCGACAAGAAGATCGCCTTCCACGTGGGCTACGGCGCCAGCAAGTTCTTCCGGGATCTGAACGCCTTCGAGATGTTCTGGCACGCCGAGGGCATGAAGACCGCCTTCTCCGGCGAGATCGTGCTCAACGGCGTCCGCTATCTGGTCAAGCCCGAGACCTGCTACGGCTACTCGGACAAGAACTGGGGCGGCGACTTCACCAGCCCCTGGGTCTGGCTCTCCTCCAACGACCTGGTCAGCCGCAAGACCGGCAAGCGCCTGGAGAACAGCGTCTTCGACATCGGCGGCGGCCGGCCCAAAGTCTTCGGCCTGGCCCTGGACCGGAAGCTCCTGGGCGCCTTCTGGTACGAGGGGAAGAACTACGAGTTCAACTTCTCCAAGTTCTGGACCCTGTCCCGGACCCGGTTCGAGTGCCACGAGACCGAGGACGAGATCGTCTGGCACGTAGTGCAGACCACGGCCACCGCGAAGCTGGACACCCAGATCCGCTGCTTCAAGAAGGACATGCTGAACATCCGCTACGAGGCGCCCACGGGGCTCCAGCTCCACAACAGGCTCTGGAACGGCGGCAACGGCACCGGCGTCCTGAAGCTCTACAGGCGCCGCTTCGGCAGAGAGATCCTGATCGACGAGATCGAGGCCAGGAGCATCGGCTGCGAATACGGCGAGTACGACAAATGAGGGGGAGAGAGACATGATCGACGGCAAGACCATCGTACTGACCGGCGCCAGTTCCGGCATCGGTCTGGAAGTGCTGAAACTGCTGGCCCAGGGGAAGGACAACCGGATCCTGGCCGTGGCGCGGCATGTGGACAACATCCAGCATCTGGCGGACAACGTGACCGCCTTCTCCTGCGACATCAGCACCCAGGAGGGCGTGGACCGGGTCTTCGCCAAAGCGGAGGAGCTCTTCGGCAAGATCGACCTCTTCTATGCCAACGCGGGCTTCCCCTACTATGAGGAGTTCAACTACGCGGACTGGGACCGGGTGGACGCTATGTTCCGCACCAACACCATCTCGCCCATCTACACCTACGCCAAGTATATCCGGCATCTGGACGGCCGGCCCGGCATCCTGGCCTACACCGTCAGCGCCATCGGCGAGATGGCCATGCCCGGCTACGCGATCTACTCCTCCTCCAAGTTCGCCCTGAACGGCTTCCAGCAGGCGATCCGCCTGGAGGCGCCCGAGAACCTGCAGATCACCTGCCTCTACCCCGTGGCCACGGACACCAACTTCTTCAAGGTGGCCAACGCCGTGGAGTTCGAGAAGCCCTTCCCCGTGCAGAAGCCCGCCCATGTGGCGAAGATGATGGTCAAGGCCATCGAGCAGGGCAAGGAGCGGGTCTGCCCCAGCGGGCTCTTCGGCTTCGCCAAGGTGCTCATGGGCGTGGCGCCTCCGGTGCGCACCTTCTACTGGAAACTGGAGACCAAGAAGCTGGACCGCTTCAAAGAGAAGTTGGCGACCTACCACGGGCGCATCCACGAGAAGGTGGACGCCGCGGTGGAGAAGGGCCGCGAAGTGGGCGAGACGATCCTGGAGAAGGAGCGGGAAGCCCGCAGAGATCTGGCAGAGAAGGTGGACGCCGCGGTGGAGAAGGGCCGCGAGGTGGGCGGAACGATCCTGGAGAAGGAGCGGGAGGTCCGCAGAGACCTGGGCGAAAAGGCGACCAAGGCCGCCGAAGAGATCAAGGACAAGATCCACGGTGCCTGATATGGGATACGAGATGCTGCTGAGCCCGATGAAGATCGGGACGATGACCGTGAAGAACCGGGTGGTCATGACCGCGGCGGAGATGAGCCTGGGCCAGACCGACGGCACGCCCACCGAGAGGCTGATGCGCTACTACGAGGAGCGGGCCATCGGCGGCGTGGGGCTCATCATCCCCGGCGTCTGCCGGGTGAACGACATGGGCGCGGCCTCCACCTTCACCCAGCTGGCCATGAGCCAGGACTACCACATCGAGCCCATGCGCGCCTTCGCGGAGCGCCTGCACTGGCACGGGGCCAAGCTCTGCATCCAGCTCCACCACCCCGGGCGCCAGGGCTACGCCAGCTCCATCAACACCCTGCCGGTGGTGATCCCGGTGGTGAAGGCCTTCCCCAGGGTGCTGGACGGGCTCTTCAAGTGCACGCCTCTGCTGCTGGGGCTGGAGGAGAAGAAGATCTGCATGTCCGTGCAGGCGCCCTCCAAGTGCGAGCTCTCCGACCACGGCGCCACCCGCATCCACGCCATGAGCAAGCGGGAGATCCGCCGCCTGATCCGGGACTTCGTCGACGCCGCCGAGCGCTGCAAGAAGGCCGGGGTGGACGCAGTGGAGCTCCACGGCGGCCACGGCTACATGATCCAGCAGTTCCTGAGCCCCAACACCAACCTGCGCACCGACGAGTACGGCGGCAGTTTCGAGAACAGGCTCCGCTTCCTGCGGGAGATCGTGGAGGGCATCCGGGCGCGCTGCGGCCGGGACTATCCGCTGATCGTGCGCCTGACGGTGGACGAGATGTACGATAAGATCGGCAAGCCCGGCAAAGGCTACGGCCTGGAGACGGGCAAGCAGATCGCCAAGCGCCTGGAGGAGCTGGGGGTGGACGCGATCAACGTCACCTCCGCCTGCTACGACGTCTACAACCGCTGGCTGGAGCCCACCTCATACGAGCCGGGCTGGCGGGCCTATCTGGCCAAAGAGATCAAGAGCGTGGTGTCGATCCCTGTCATCGCCGCCAACTTCATGCGCTCCCCCGACCAGGCGGAGCGGCAGCTGGAGGAGGGCTATCAGGACTTCATCGGCTCGGCCCGCAGCTTCATCTGCGATCCCCACTGGGTGAAGAAGGTGGAAGAGGGCCGCCCCGAGCAGATCCGCCGCTGCATCGGCTGTCTGCACTGCATCTCCTCCTTCATGACCAACGCCAAGGTGGGCAAGCCCGGCGAGTGCGCGCTGGACCCGGGCGTGGGCCGGGAGGACGAGTACGAGCGGCCGCCCCAGGACGGTGCTGGCCGCCGCGTCGTCGTCGTGGGCGCCGGCATCGCGGGCCTCGCGGCGGCGGAGACCATGGCCCGCCGCGGCTTCGCCGTGACGGTGCTGGAGAAGAGCGCCGAGCCCGGCGGCCAGGTGAAGACCGCCGCGGCCTGCAACTTGAAGGGCAAGCTCCTCTGGTGCGTGGAGGACCGGATCGCGGCCCTGCGCGCCCTGGGCGTGGAACTGCGCTTCGGCACGGAGGCCACGGTGGAGACGGTCCGGGCCCTGGAGCCCTGGGCGGTGCTGGTGGCCACGGGCGCGAAGCCCATCCGGCCCGGCTCCATCCGCGGCGCCGGGCGGGAGAACGTGTATCTGCCCCCGGAGATCATCCACCGGGAGAAGGTCCTGCGGGACCAGAAGGTGGTGGTGGTCGGCAGCGGCATGACCGGTCTGGAGACC
>JAFZOC010000223.1 GCA_017550765.1 Oscillospiraceae bacterium | reverse complement strand
TTCTTCAGAACGTGAGCAGTGACAGTTGCGCCTTCCACATTGGGCTTGCCGAACACGGTGTTCTCGCCGTCGACGACAGCCAGGACCTGGTCGAACACGACGGTCTCGCTGGCTTCCTTGTCCAGCTTCTCGATGAAGATCTCATCGCCCTCAGCGACGCGGTACTGCTTGCCTCCGGTCACGATAATTGCGGTCATGATGTTTTCCTCCCTCTTTCAGGTCTCGCTCTTAGGGTGGAGGGCTGGCCTCGGCTTATCTACCCCTTCAATGCGGCCTTGATAGGATACCATAAAGATCTGGCATTGTCAACGATCTTTTGCAGGAAATTTCGTCTTTTTGCCAAAGAGGAAGAGCAGCATTCTGCTCTTCCTCTCACTCTTTCTCTTTTCGCTTTTTCTGTCACGGGCATGCAGGGCCGTTCCTGCTCCCGGATCCATTCGACGAGCTCCCTCAGCCGACGGCCTCGATGTTGTCGTCCACCAGCATATAGCCGCCGTCCAGGCCGCTCTGGCTCAGGAGCTTCCCGTGGCGTTCACCGTCCGACGTGGTGTAGGAGATCCGCAGGTCGGGCAGGCCTTCCGGGACCACGACCTCCAGCTGCAGCGCGCAGTCCGAGAGGACGTTCGCACACCAGAGCTGGGAGTTCTCATAAAAGCGGTCCAGATAGTAGACCGTGGAGACGGACACATCGTAGATCCGACCCTCCACCACGAAGCACAGATCCTGGCCTCCTTCGGTGACGGTCAGCTTGTCCACGATATCCTTCTCAAAGCCGTCTTCCGTGAGCTCTACCACGCTCACCTTGCCCTTGCCCTGCCGATAGCCGGGATAGAGCCAGCGCGCCTCGATCTTGTCCTGCAGCCGAGCATAAGGGATGTGGAACTCCACCATACCGGCGGCATAGGGCCCGAACTCCTCTTCATCGGAAAAGATCGTCAGGCCGTCGGCGTCCAGGTACCAGGAGCCTTCCCGGATCAGCGCGCGGAACGCCTCCTCCGCGCCGCCTTCCGGCAGCATGTCTTCCACGATGCGCTCCGAATAATAGCCGTCCGCGTCCTGCTCATAGAGCTCCAGCATCTGCGCCGTCAAGAACTCGGTCAGCGCGTCGAAGTCGGTGCTCAGCCGGTCCAGAGTCAGCCGGTCTCCCGTCTTCGTGTCGAAGTTATACGCTCTCTGGCTGTAACTGCCGTGGGCGCCGCCCAGATAGACATACTCGGAATAGCTCACGCTGAGCACATCCTCGCTGACGAGAGCGACATGCGCCGTGAGGGTATCGGAGAACTCCAGCGGCCGGCCGGACTCTCCCGTATCCTGGACATAGGTATAGTTGTCCTCGGCCTCCTCCAGCATCGCGGAGAAGCCGCGGTAACTGCCCTGTCCATCATAGTAGTCGCCGGTGTAGAAGGTCTCTTCCACCGTAGCCAGCGCTTCGTTGATGCGGGCGCAGACCTCCGGGAGCTCCTCGGCATGGATCCTCGGCATATCATAGGAGAAGGTCAGGATGAGCTCGGTGCCTTCCGCCGGATCGTACTGCTTGAGGACCGTGGCGCTGTTCTCGACCAGCAGCAGGATCGGCGGCTGCTCAGGCGCGTCTGTCGCGGGAGCGCCGGCGGTGGGCGAGGGCGTCTGCTCGTTGGGGCTGGGGCTGGGATCGTCGCTGACCGGGAAGGTAGGCTGCGGCGTGGGGGTCACCTCCGGCAGCGGCGGGAGCTCTATCCCCTGCAGTTCTTCCGCGCATGCGCTCATCCCGAGAGCCATCAGGACGGCCAGCGTCAAAGCCAGGATCTTTTTCATATCGTCCTTCCTTTCTGGATGTCGTCCCGGGGGATCTCGCGTGACAGAGCCGCGTTGCTGTAGCGTCTGTCCGCCGTCACCTCTCGGATGATCCGGATCTGGGGCGGGAAACGCAGCTGCTGTGTCTCCCTCTCCATCTCGATCTCCAGGATGGCGCGATCGTCCCAAAACGGATAGATATCGATCTCGATCTCCTGCCCCTCATACGGCAGGACCCAGCGCCGCTTTTGGATCGCGCGACGCGAGGGGTCCGCCTGCAGGAGCAGTTCCCGATATTCTGTCTCTCCGATCTCCTCTTCGTCCTCGATCCGGACGACGTCGGAGATCCGCTTTTTACAGGTGTGTGTATAGACCCAGGCTCCTTCCCGCCCGCGCTTGCGGACGCGCTCCGTCACGCCCCGCTCTCTCCGCAGCAAGTAGGTCTGCTCGATCTGGGTCACGCTCCCGGCAGACGCCAGATACGCCGGGTCAGGCATGTCGATCAGGAATTTCCGCTCGATCTCGAGCTTGTCCGTTCGCATACTACACCCCCTGTCTTGGCATAGTATACTGAAAAATGTCGAAAAAATCAAGATAAATTACAAATTGTTTACATAAACTGTCATGCTCTCCGTCACCTGCCAGCACTTCGCCCCTCTGAGCGCCGTGCCATGTGTCTTCCGTCCAGCGTCTTTTCTCTTTTTCCGAGATTTTTCTCTTGCTTTTATCTCTATGAGATAGTATACTGGAGACAGTATCGAGGAAGGAGGATCCGCATGGGCGCACGGTCTTATCTCTGCATCGACCTCAAGTCTTTCTATGCCTCCGTCGAATGCGTCGAGCGGGGGCTGGATCCCATGACCACAGACCTGGTGGTAGCGGACCCCGAGCGCGGCAGCGGGACGATCTGTCTGGCCGTCTCCCCTTCCATGAAGGCCAAAGGCGTGAAGAACCGCAGTCGGGTCTTCCAGATCCCTGCAGGCATGGACTACATCATGGCGCCGCCGCGGATGCAGCTCTACATCGACTATGCCGCCGCGATCTATCGGATCTATCTGCGTTACCTGGCGCCGGAAGACGTCTATGTCTATTCCATCGACGAGTGCTTCCTGGACGTGACGCCCTATCTGCGCCGCATGGGCCTGACGGCCAGAGGAATGGCGCTCTTCCTCATGGGGAAGATCCAGGAGGATCTGGGCCTGCGCTCCACCGCAGGCGTGGGGCCGAACCTGTATCTGGCCAAGATCGCGCTGGACATCACCGCCAAGCACGCAGCCGATTTCATCGGCGAGCTGGATGAGGAGAGCTACCGCGCCCGCCTCTGGGACCACCGGCCGCTGACAGACTTTTGGCGCATCGGGCCTGGGATCGCGTCCCATCTGGCGCGGCTGGGGATCTACACCCAGCGTCAGATCGCCGAGGCAGACGAGGACCGGCTCTATCGGGAGTTCGGGATCGACGCGGAACTGCTGATCGACCACGCCTGGGGCCGGGAGCCCACGACACTTGCCGACATCCAGCGCTATCAGGCCAAGAGCCGCAGTCTCAGCAGCGGGCAGGTCCTCTGGCGGGACTACAGTTTCGAGGAGGGCAAGATCATCCTGAAAGAGATGCTGGACCTGATGTGTCTGGACATGGTCGATCAGGGCCTGGTGACGAGCTCCGTCTCCATCATGGTCGGCTACTCCCACGCCAAGTGCCCCGATCCTGTCAGCGGAACGGCCAGACTGGATCTGGAGACCAACGCCGAAAAGGTCATCATCCCGGCGGTGCTGGAAGTCTATGAGCGCATCGTAGATCCTCAGATCCCGATCCGCCGCTTCCTCTTCAGCTGCAACGATCTGCGCCTGGATACGGGCGGGCAGCAGTTCAGTCTGTTCTCCTCGGTAGACGGAGACACGCTGGTCCGGGACCGGAAGATCCAGAAGGCGGTGCTGGGCATCCACAAGAAGTACGGAAAGAACGCCATGCTCCGGGGGATCGACTTCGATCCGGCGGCCACCACCCGGGAGCGGAACCGACAGATAGGAGGACACAAACGTGGCGCCTAGACCGAAGATGACCATCGCCCACCGGGCCAAGCAGTTCGCTCCCTTCGCAGCCATCACGGGGCTGGACCAGGCCATCGACCGCCAGCGGGAGGAACTGGGCGAGACGGAGCGACGCATTCTGGCGGAGGAGAGCGCCGCAGCGCTGGACCGTTCTCTCCGCGCGCTGCGGAAAGGGAGCCTGGTCACGCTGGGCTACTACTGCGCCGGACGCGAGCGCAGCGTCTCCGGTCCGGTGGAGCGCATCGAGGAGACGGATCGCGTCCTGCGAGTGGCCGGCGTCCCGATCTCCTTCGACGATATCCTGTCCATCCGGCTCGACTGAGACTTGCCATTTCCCTCACCGTTCGGTATAATGCCCTTGGGTGATGGATATGGCGCTGGTGCTGCTCTACGGTCTCGCCGGGAAGGAAAAACTGAATAAGATCCGCTTCCTCCTCTTCAAACTGGGGATCGACGCGCGGGAGGTCTCCCCGGCAGAGCTCGATGCGCCGCTGGGCGCGCTGGCCGGGCTCCCGGGCTCCTGCCTGGACGCCGCGCAGGCTGAGGGAACCTCCGAGGCTCCGGCCGACGACCCGATCGGGGAGATGCTGGTGATGTGCGGCCTCTCTTCTGTCCAGTTCCACGCGCTGCTGGACGGCCTGCGGCAGGAGCGGGTCCCCGTGGCGCTGAAAGCCGTGCTGACTGAGACCAACGCGGCCTGGTCCTCCCGTCGGCTCCATCGGGAACTGCTGGCCGAGCACGCCGCGCTGGCGCGTGCGCGTCCGAAGGACGCCGCGAAAAAGAGCGCACATAAAAAGTGATCGCGGACGACGGTCCGCATAAAGGAACGGCCTCCGCTGTGTGAGCGGAGGCCGTTCTCTCTGTCCTGTCATGATCGCAGCGCATCAATCCGACGGTATCGGACCTTTGCAATACAAGATCCTGATCTCGTCCTGTTCGCCGTCCAGGGGGACGACCCGGAGCGAGCGCAGATCCAGATCCCGGCACAGGGCCCCGACGTTCGCCCGCTTCTGCCCGATCATCTGCGAGAGCCTGCTCCGATGGACGCCCAGGACCACGTCGCTCCCCGGCGTGACGCCGGCCAGCAGATCCCGTGCTCGCTCGCGCATGATCCTGCTCCTGACCAGTTCGCCCAGGGCCGGATGATAGGCTCCGGCCACCGCCTCACCCCCGGAGAGCTCCTCCGTGGAATCCAGGCCCAAGCGGATCGCCGGGATGCCCGCTTCCCGGAAGAGCGGCAGGATCCTGGCGCAGACGCGCACCGCATCCTCCACCGTATGCTCCCGATAGAGGCCCGCGCGCCACATGCGATAGAGTCCCGTCCCCCGGACGACGACCGTGGGATAGATCCGCACGGCGTCCGGCCGGATCCGGACGATCGCTCGCGCCGTCTCCAGGTCCCGCTCGTCCGTATCGCCCGGGAGGCCGGTCATCATCTGCAGGACCAACTGGAAGCCGGCGTCCCGGATCAGGCCCGACGCGCGCACCACGTCCTCGCTGCTGTGTCCCCGGCCGGAGAGGCGCAGGACCTCGTCGTCCATGGACTGGGCGCCGAGCTCGATGGTCTTCACGCCATAGGCCCTCAGCCGCGTCAGGACCTCTTCGTCGATCGCGTCGGGCCGTGTGGAGAGCCGGATGCTGTCCACGACGCCCCGGTCCACCGCTGCCTTCGCCGGTGCCAGCAGCGCGAGCTGTTCCCGCTCAGGGATCGCGGTGAAGCTGCCCCCGTAGAACGCGATCTGCCGCTCCGCTCCCGTACGGGGCAGGGCGGCAGCGTTCTGGACCGCGCGCTCCACGAGCTGCGGAGATACGGACGCGTGCTGACCGGAGATCCGCCGCTGGTCACAGTAGACGCAGGCGTAGGGGCAGCCAAGATGCGGCACGAAGACCGGGACGATCTGAGCCCGTGCGCTCATGATCTGAGCGCCTCCAGAGCCTGTTTCGCCGCCATCTGCTCGGCCTCTTTCTTGGATCTGCCGCGGCCCTCTCCGACAGGGACGCCGTTGACGCGGACGCAGAACGTGAAGGTCTTGTCGTGGTCGGGACCGGACTGGCCGGTCATCTCATACAGGATGTGCTGCTCCGGTGTGCGCTGCACCAGCTCCTGGAGCTCGGTCTTGTAGTCCGCGGAGCGATGCTCTTCGCCGATCTCCGCCTTCTCCAGCAGCTGCTCCATGATGAAGCGGCGCGGCTCGGCCAGGTCCCCGGAGTCCAGGTAGATCGCCGCGATGATGGATTCCACCATATCCGCCAGGATAGAGGCCCGCTCCCTGCCGCCGCTGCGCTCCTCGCCCTTCCCCAGGCGCATATAGCCGCCCAGGCCCAGCCGCAGCGCGATCTGATGGAGGCTCGCTTCACAGACGAGCTCCGCCCGCAGACGCGTCATCCGCCCCTCCGGGATCGGCGGCTCATGGCGATACAGGAAGTCCGCCGCGATATGGCCCAGGATCGAGTCGCCCAGGAACTCCAGGCGCTCATAGCTCTCCCGTCCATCCCCGTGGCGCTCGTTGGCATAGGAGCTGTGGGTCAGCGCCGTCATCAGGAGCGATCTGTCCCGGAACTCGTATCCGATCTTTTTCTCCAGTTCCTGCATGTCACTCTGCTTTCAGTTTCATGAACTCGATGTGCTCGGTGATGTCCGCGATGATGCCGGACTCCGCGAAGGCGACCGCCTGGCGGATCGCGGCGAAGAAGCTGGCCTCGTTGGAGGAGCCGTGGGCTTTGATCACCGGCTTGGAGATGCCCACCAGGGCGGTGCCGCCCACCTCGTTGACGTCCATGGAGCGCTTCATCTCGCCGAGGTCGTTCTTGAGGACGGCAGCCGCCAGTTTGTTGGGCAGGCTCTTGTAGAAGACGCCTTTCAGCGCTTTCATCATGTACTTGATCACGCCCTCGGTGCCCTTGAGCAGCACGTTCCCGGTGAAGCCGTCGGTCACGACCACGTCCACGCTGCCGTTGAAGACGCCTGTGCCCTCTACGTTCCCGACGAAGTCGATCCGTCCCTCGTCGCTGGCCTGGCGCAGCAGCGCGAAGGCCTGATGCTGCAGCTCGCCGCCCTTGGTGTCCTCGGTGCCCACGTTGAGCAGGCCCACCCGGGGCTTGGCGCAGCCCATGAGCTTCTGGGCGTAGAAGCTGCCCATATAGGCGAACTGGAGCAGATACTCCGCGGTGCACTCCACGTTCGCGCCGCAGTCGATCAGCATGACGCCATGCTCGCCCGCCGGCAGCACCGGCGCCAGCGCCGCACGGCGGATGCCCTTGATGCGCTTGACCGTCAGGGTCGCCCCGGTGAGCAGGGCTCCCGTGCTGCCGGCAGAGACCACGGCGTCTCCCCTGCCGTTTTTCAGCAGCTCCAGCGCGACGGCCATGGAGGAATCTTTCTTCCTGCGGGTGGCGGTGGTGGGGTCGTCCTCCATAGTGACGATCTCCCGGGCGTCCACGATCTCGATCCCGGTCCTGTCCGTCATGTCGAGCTGCTCCAGGATCTCCCGCACGATCTCCGCCTGACCTACCAGCACGATCTCAACGCCCAGTTCCCTGTGGGCGCGGACAGCGCCCTTTACGATCTCCCGGGGGGCGTTGTCGCCGCCCATCGCGTCAATGATGATCTTCACAGCCAAAGACCTCCTTCTTTTGGATCTCTGCGAGCATCTCCAGCGATCTTCTGGAGATCTCCGCGTTCTTGTTCCGCTTGCCCTTTACTCGATAGCCCAGGGGGCTGATGATCCCGAAATTGATGTTCATGGGCTGGAAGTCGCCCACGCTGCCGCCGGAGATGTAGAGGCTCAGCGCCCCGATCGCGGTCTCCTGGGGGAAGTCTGCCGGGGGCAGGCCCAGGACGCGCGCAGCGGTCTCGATCCCCACCAGCATCCCGGAGGCGGCGGATTCCACATAGCCCTCCACGCCGGTCATCTGCCCGGCGAAGGAGATCCGCGGGTCGCTCCGCAGCCGATAGTAGCGGTCCAGGAGCTGCGGGCTGTTCAGATATGTGTTCCGGTGCATGACGCCGTAGCGGACGAACTCCGCGTCCCGCAGCGCAGGGATCATGGAGAAGACGCGCTTCTGCTCGCCCCAGGTCAGGTGGGTCTGGAAACCGACCAGGTTGTAGAGCGTGCCCTCGGCATTGTCCCGGCGCAGCTGCACCACGGCATAGCTCTCCTTCCCCGTGCGGGGATCGCGCAGGCCCACGGGTTTCAGCGGTCCATACCGCAGGGTCTCCACCCCGCGGCGGGCCATGACCTCCACCGGCATGCAGCCCTCGAACACGCCGCCGTCGTCGAAGCCGTGGACCTCCGCCTCCCGGGCGGAGGCCAGCTCCGCGACGAAAGCCAGGTACTCGTCTCTGTCCATGGGGCAATTCACGTAATCCGCCGTCCCCTTGTCATAGCGGGAGGCGAAGAAGGCGCTGCCCATATCCACGCTCTCCAGCGTGACGATCGGGGCGACGGCATCGTAGAAGTGCAGATCGTTCTCGGGGCAGAGCCGGGCGATCTTTTCGGCGATCGCGTCGCTGGAGAGGGGCCCCGTGGCGATCACGACGGTCCCCTCCGGAATCTCGGTAGCTTCGGCGGCTACGATCTCGATGTTCTCCCGGGCCTGCAGCCGCTCGGTCACCGTGCGCGCGAAGCCCACCCGGTCCACCGCCAGCGCGCCGCCGGCGGCCACGCGGTTCCGGTCCGCGCTCTCCATGATGAGCGAGCCCAGGCGCCGCATCTCCTCTTTCAGGAGGCCGACGGCGTTGGTCAGCTCGTCGCTGCGCAGAGAGTTGGAACAGACCAGCTCGGCAAAATACGGGGAGGAATGGGCCGGCGTCATTTTTTGCGGTTTCATTTCTACCAGGCGCACGGGGATCCCCCGCTTGCTCAGCTGCCAGGCGCACTCGCTGCCGGCAAGTCCCGCTCCCAGGACCGTGACCTTTTCCATCCCGATGTTCCCTTCCTCTTATCCCGGCTCCGGCGTTCTCTGCGCCAGAGGCCGGTCCTTCTTCGACGGGAGCCTCAGCCTTGGCTCTGCTCTGAGGGCTCCGTCCCCTTTTTCGCGGCAGAGCGCTTCGCCGTGCTCTTGGCCGCGGCCGTCGACTTCTTCGCGGCGCTCCTGGTCGCAGCGGCCTTCGCCGCGGTCGGCTTCCCTGCCGTCGCGGCCTTCGTCCCCGTCGACTTTTTGGCCGCGGCGCTCTTTGTCGCGGTCTTCTTTCCGGCCTTGGCCGTCTCAGTCTCCTCGCTCATTGTCGCGGTGCTCCTGCCAGCCGGAGCTCTCTTCGTCGCCGTCTTTTTCGCGGCTGGCTTCCTGGCCGCTGCCGTCTTCTTCGATGCAGCGCTCTTTCTCGCGGACTTCCCGCCGGGCTCCGCATCGGTCGCCGTGCCGCTCTCTGCATCCGCAGCGTTCCCGGTCTCCGCGCCTTCAGCGGGCTTGCTCTTGCGCTTGTAGCCGCGCTTGTCCTCGGGGACGAAATCCACGCACTCCTCGTTCTCGCAGAAAGGCTTCAGCGCACCGCGCCCGGAACGCTTGAAGAGCGTCTTCCCGCAGGAGGGGCAAAAGTCCTTGGTCGGCACGTCCCAGGTGATGAAACCGCACTCCGTCCCCCGCTCGCAGGCATAGAACACATAGCCCTTCTTGGAGGTCCGCTTGAGGATCTTGCTGCCGCACTTGGGGCACTTTCCCGGCATCTCCACCACGATAGGCTTGGTGAAGGTGCACTCCGGGAAACCGGGGCAGGCCAGGAACTGGCCGAAGCGGCCTTTCTTCACCACCATCTGGCGGCCGCAGACTTCACAGAATTCATCGCTGAGCACGTCCGGGACCTTGATGCGCACGCCGTCCAGTTCCTTCTCCGCGGTCTCCATCTCCCGATGGAAGCCCTCGTAGAACTCCTGCAGCACTGCGCGCCAGGCCGCTCTCCCCTGCTCGATCTCGTCCAGTTCCGCCTCCATGTGGTTGGTAAAGCGCAGATCCACGATATCGGCGAAGTGTTCCTTCATCAGCTCCGTCACGATCTCGCCCAGTGGCGTGGGCCGCAGATACTTGCCCTCTTTGACCACATAGTCGTGGGCCGTGATCGTGGTGATCGTGGGCGCGTAGGTGGAGGGGCGGCCGATCCCTTTCTCCTCCATGGCGCGGATCAGCGTCGCCTCCGTATAGCGGGCGGGGGGCTGGGTGAACTGCTGGTCGGGGATCATCTTTTGGAGGATGAGCTCCTCTCCCTCGTTCAGACTGGGGAGGGGGCTGGAGATCTCGTTGCTCTCCTCGTCCTTGGCCTCCTCGTAGACGGCCGTATATCCGGGGAACTTGAGCTCCGAGTAGTTAGCGCGGAAGGTGTATCCGGCGCAGCCAACATCGACGGAGATGTTGTCATAGACGGCGTTCGACATCTGGCAGGCCGTGAAGCGGCCCCAGATCAGCCGGTACAGGCGATACTGCTCGGCTGTCAGGTCCTTGCGGACGAGCTCCGGGGACAGACGCACGTCCGTGGGGCGGATCGCCTCGTGGGCGTCCTGCGCGCCGGCTTTGGTCTTGTAGCGCCGGGCCTGTGCAGGCAGATAGCTCTCGCCGTAGTGCTCCCGGATATAGGAACGGGCGGCGGAGAGGGCCTCTTCGGACAGGCGCAGGGAATCGGTACGCATATAGGTGA
>JAFZOC010000222.1 GCA_017550765.1 Oscillospiraceae bacterium | reverse complement strand
ACACGCCCGAGCCCTATGCCAAGCGCACATCCCACGGCATGATCCTGGGGCGCAATCCCCATTATGTGGGCTACGCGGAGTCTGAGGAGGAGAAACAGGCCCTGATCGCCAAGTACGGCAACCTCGCCCTGCGCCCCTCTGTGAAGATGTCCAAGTCCCTGGGCAACGTGGTGAACCCGGACGATGTGGTGAAAGCCTACGGAGCCGACACCATGCGCATCTACATCATGTTCATCGGCGACTTCGAGAAGACCGCCACCTGGTCTGACGACGCTGTGAAGGGATCCAGACGCTTCCTGGACCGTTGCTGGAACCTGATGGATCTGGCGAGAGACGATCTGTCCGTCACGCCGAAAAACGAGAGCATCATCCACAAGACCATCAAAAAGGTCAGCGACGATATCGAGAGCCTGAAGCTCAACACCGCGATCGCGGCGCTGATGACCATGGTGAACGAGTTCTACTCCAACGGCGTATCCAAAGGCGATCTGGAATACCTGCTCCTGATGCTCAGTCCCTTCGCGCCCCATATCGCTGAGGAGATGTGGGAGCTGCTGGGCTTCGCCGACAGGTACGGCAAGATGGCCATGCAGATGTCCTGGCCGGTCTATGACGAAGCCAAGACCCGGGACGCGGAGAAGGAGATGGCTGTGCAGGTCAACGGCAAGCTCCGCGCCACCATAGTCGTCCCTGTGGATGCCCCTGACGACGTGGTGATCGCCGCCGCCTGTGCTGAGGAGAAGATCCAGCGTCAGATGCAGGGCATGCAGCTGGTGAAGACCATCGTCGTCAAGAACAAGCTCATCAATCTGATCCTGAGACCGGCAAAATGATCTCGGGCATCAGGTGAGGAGCGTCGAGCCTGCGCGTTCTCACAGCAGATGGCGAGATCGTGACGGCCTCGGCTGGATACCGTCGCTCGGATCTGTTACGTGATGCACATGATAAGTCCGCGCCTGAAAATGATAAGTAAAACTTGACAAATCGGGTCAGGACCTGTATAATGTGAATGTTACAAAGCCGAGTACCGATCGGCCCTTAAAGCGTCGCAAGGCGTTCTGGAGGGAGGGAAATACATGTCTGAAATCTACGTCAAGGAAAACGAGTCTCTGGACAACGCTCTGAAGCGCTTCAAGCGCAGCTGCGCGAAGTCCGGCGTCCTGGCGGATCTGAGAAAGAAAGAGTACTATCAGAGCCCCAGCGTCAAGCGCCGCAAGAAATCCGAGGCGGCCCGCAAGAACAAGAACAAGCGTTTCTATTGATCGAGAATGGAACACCGGCACCCCTGATGGGGCGCCGGTGTTTTTCATTTCTGCATATTTGAGAACGGTCGCAGGAGAGCGGCAGGCGGCCGCACGGCGCCGCGTCCTCAAAAAGACGTCAACGGAGGGCGTGCTCGTCCAGGATCCGTCCTGCGACATCCTCAGTCGCGGCGATGTCCGTCACGTAACCGTGGAGCGTGGCGGCTTTGGCGCGCAGCGCCCTGGAACGGACGTCCAAATAGATATCGCATTTTTGCCGGCCGTTCTTCGCCTCCTGGACCAGGTTCGCTGCGGCGGAGTTCCCGTCGAAAGCCAGGAGCGCGGAGGGGCGACGCTTGAAGATCTCATAGGCGAAGCTCTTGTAGAGCCCCATGCCTGTGGGCTCGATCGAGATGCGGATCGACACACCGCTGCGCTGGAGACGATCGCGCTCGGCGCGGCTGAGACTGGTGGGTACGATCGCATAGATCGGGAAGCGTCCTGCGTTGCGGCGGATCAGATAGCCCTCGTAGCCGGAGCAGGAGTGGCCGACAACGAAGAAGCACTTGCCGGGATCCGCCTCTGACAGGAGACGGTCCAGGATCTGCTTGTTGTGCTCGTTGAGACGCGTGGTGTGTCTGTCGCTGTTGAAGCTGCCGCCGGCGATCACGATCGGGAAGAGCCCATGGGGGAGGTCCGAGATCTGGCCAGAGAGCGCTTCGCGGGCGTCCAGCTTGCCTTTGTTGAGCCAGAGCACATCGGAAGCCTTTTCGGTCTCCTGGATGCGGCGGGCCAGATGCTCCGCGGGAGAGAGATCGCCGCGCTCCTGATCGAAACGGACCGACTTCTCCCGGAAGATCCGCCGGCTGCCGTTGGCGATACGCGCGTCATGCGCGCGCATCAGGCAGAGCTCCTCATAGCTCAGACCGAGCATCTTCTCCAGGGACAGCTCCTCTTCGATGGGGTCGGTCCCGTAGAGCGCGCAGCCGTCGGTGCCCTGGACGCAGAAGACGCCTGCGCGCAGGAAGGCTTTCAGCGGATGGCGGCCCAGGTCGCTCAGATTGTTCAGACGCACATTGGATGTGATCTGGAACTCCAGGACGACCTCATCCTCCACCAGGTCGCGCAGCAGCTGCTGCCCTTTGGGGCTGTGAAGATCCGCAGCGTAGAGCCCATGGCCGATGCGCACATGGGGCATCCGCTGGCCGGGCGCAAGGGACTGGCGTACGAGCATGACGCTGTTGGCCACGTTGTCTCGCAGACTGTCGTTCTCGCCGGCGTGGATACGGATCACAAAGCCGGGGTCGAGCTGCGCGATGCGCACCAGCTCCCGGATCACGGGGTGCAGTTCCTGGATATCGTTGATCTCCTCGCCCAGGATATCGCTGCCCGCCACGTAGGGGTCGACCGCCACCGCGCGCAGGACTTGCAGGTTCTCAGCCAGGTAATCGTTCGGCGTGACAGCGTCTTTGATGATGGTGAGGGGCACGCGGCGGATGCCGGCCAGGAAACGGATCAGGACCCCGGTCTCGCGGGTGATTGCGGGCATGACCTGATGGACCTGGCGGAGCATCTCGACTGCTTCGCCTTTCTTCACCAGCGTGGTATCGGAGATCTCCACGTACTCGATGCCACACCGCGCATAAGACCGTGCGATCCAAAGGAGCTTGTCCTGAAAGAGCGTGTCGTTCCGAAAGTCGGGGCTCTCGCGGTCTGCCAGGATCCTGGCGCAGATCCGCAGGACGTCGGGGTCGGGGATCTGTTCCAGCTGTCGCAGGGAGATCGTCTCATCCGCAGGGGTACCTTTGGTGAAGACATAGCGATACAGGAAGACCTTCTCCAGGTCGGCGAAGACGGCCTGACCGTCCTTGGGGATGGTAAGAGAACTGCGGATCTGCCTGATGTTCCACGCGGCGTCCGGGATGTTCCCCAGGATCAGATCGGCAAAGTTCAGGAAGATATTGTCGTCGATGCGGCGTTCCCGGTATTTCCCCACCAGCGGGGATCCGTCGAAACGCTGCGCGACCAGCGCGCGCTGTGAAACGAGGGCAGCGCGCTGCTTCTCGCTGACGCGCAGACCGAGCTTTTTGATGTAATAGTAGGGATAACGGATCTGATGGCAGATGCCGAGCGCGATCAGGATATCCGGGGAGAGGATCGCGTTCATGTGGGTATGCAGATCGGTGCGGAACTTGGCCTCGCTGCGGATATAGGTCTTGACGATGGTGCGGACCTCGTCCAAATGATAGTCCTTGGTCTGGCTCATCAGCGTTTTGGAGATCGCCGGGATGGAAGCCTTCAGCTCGACGCTGCCGTCCGGCCAGATGTTCGCGACCTTGGTGTTGCCCAGACGGAAGATGAAGAGCCGTCTGTTCTGGCCGTCCACGTAACTGGGGACCGTTCCGCGGATGACTTTCAGGCCCTGTTCGTCCTCGCTGATGGGCAGGGAGCAGAGCTTGGCCAGGTTGGAGATCAGATTACCCGTGTGGTGGTTGGGCGTGCGCAGCATATAGTGCAGTTCGTCGTCATCCAGAAAGAGGTCGACGACGATGTCTTTTTCCTTATCCAGATAGAAACGTCCGAAGCGCTCCATAGTTCCTCCTGTTCGAGAGCTCCCGGGGTGGGAGACTGGTCTTGCTCGTGTCGTTCGTACAGTGTCGGGCACTAAAGCGGCCTGCGGGAACGCATGGCCAGGAACGTGGGGATGTGCATCTCGTGGAGACGCCCCTCGCCATTGGTATCCTCGTACAGCTCCAGGAGCTGAAAGCCGGCTTTCAGCTGACCGCCGATCTGCTCTTCCAGCGTGTGGGAGAACTGCACGCCGGCATCGTCGGCGCGGAGCAGTTCCATCAGTTCGGGCTTGAGGATCGGATCGAAAGGCAGCGCGTTGACCACGCGCTCCTCGTCGGGATCTACGATATAGTTGACGTAGTGGTCCGTTCCGGCCAGCAGGATCCCGCCGGGGACGAGGATCCGGAAACACTCCCGCCAGATCGGCTCGACTTCTCGTACATAGCAGTTGGATACGGGGTGGAAGATCAGATCGAAGGATGCGTCCGGAAAGGGGAGCGGCTTTGACATATCTCCGCGGACGATCCGGATATCGTAGCCTTCCCGTCGGGCGACCAGCGCATCGCTCTGAAGTTGGCGCGGGGAGTAGTCCAGGACCGTACACACTGCGCCGAGAGCGGCGAAGATCGGCATCTGCTGTCCGCCGCCGCAAGCCAGGCCCAAGACGCGCTTTCCGCGCAGGTCCCCCAGCCAGGCATGAGGGACGGGCCTTGTGGGCGTGAGCAGGACGTCCCACGCGCCGCGCTTCGCCTTTTCAAAGGTCTCGTGAGAGATGGGACGGCCCCATTCCCAGCCGTCTTCGACCCAGCGGTCGATGGTCTCGGCGTTGATATCCTGATAGTCCATGGTATCATCTCCCTGCGCAGGTATACGTCACGATGGCCTGTCGCGCTGCAGACAGGAGGGGAGGGCGCGGCTCCGGACCGGGACCGGTCCTGGTCAGTCCAGCGAAAAACGGACGCCTGCGGCATCCATACCGATGGGATCGGCACAGCGAGCCTTCCATTCGGGCGTCGCCAGCTCCGGGACCGGCGGCAGACAGCACTTGTTTTCGAAGCGTTGGCGACAGGACTTGATGAGATCCTCTTCAAGGGAGAACGTGGCCTTCTCGAACAGCTTCCAGCGATGATCGTCCGGCAGATGCAGCAGCAGGATCTGCGTCTTTCCCTGATAGCGGCATATGTCCAGGACTTTGAAGCGGGAGCCCTTGTTGGCAACATGGAGGCCCCAGTTCGTCCCGTGTTCGAAAGCGCTCAGATCGCCCATGTGGTTGGACAAGATCGCGAAGCGATGGGTCGTGACCATGCCCATGACGCGGGCGCTGGCGTCGGTGAAGCCCAGTTCCCGCAAAAACTCTCCCGGCACGTATCTCTCCTCGAGCTCTTTCGGCAGGTCCACATCGCGCACATACATGGTAAGACCCGGGAACGTGTCATTCATGACGGACTGGATCAGTCCGGCGTCGAACTGGGGAGCGATCTGCTCGGGCGCGGGAGCGTTCGCAGAGCCCGGCGCGGACGTACGGTCGGGCGTACGAGAGGCGCCGTCCGCGCGCTCCATCGCCGGGGCGGCCTTGGGACCGGAAGCTGGCGCCTGTGCGGCCTTTTCGGACGATCGTGACGGCGAGGTGGCCGGTCTGCGAGAATTGATTTTTTTGAACAGTTCGAACATTTCTAAGCTCCATTCGATCAACAGCCGCTGCTCTGGCTGTGAAAGTGTCGAACGGCAGGCCATTTTACATCACTTGGTAAAAAACGTGGGTCGGCAGACGTATATCCACGCCGACCGCTCGTCTGATCTTATGTAGCTGTCTCCGGTCGAAGCGATAGCTGTGATATCGCTTTTGGCGTCATGGACCGGGAGGATCTATCCTGATCGAGCCCCGGATCGATCGGTCCTTGCAAGATGGTCCCTTCTTATTCGATACCATAACAGACGTATTCCCGGCTAAAGTCATAGCCGAGCTTTTCTGCCAGCCGGACGGACATCTTGTTCGCCGCGTCCCAGGCCGGATACAGACCCTCGTCGAGGCAGGCGAGGATCAGTTTCGCGGCCACAGCAGAGCCGAGGCCCTTGTGACGCTCTTCCTTGACGGTATCGATCTCGATATCGATCCCGTTGCGGTAGCGGGAATAAGACGACGCGGCGGATACGATCTTCCCGTCTTTCATGACGGCAAAGCCCCGCCCGAGCTCGAGATATCGTTCCTTCGACCCGAAGACGGAAACGCAATCCTCAAAGAGCACATCCTTCAGACAGAGGTCATACAGCTCTCCGTCGATCTCGCGGAAAGCATATCCATCAGGAAGCGCGCTCGCCATAGCTTCGAGTTTTTCCCGATCGAATACCGTGTCCTTCCTGATCGCGTAGCGGATCCGTTTGAAGGCGGGGAAATTGTTTTCGATCAGCGCTTCCCACGCTGCATCCTGCGGCACCACGATCATCCAGCGATCCGGCTTGCTGCGCAAAAGCTCCAGATCCGGTCTTCCGGCGCAAAAAACGAAATCACCGATCACTGCCAGCGCGGATCTCGGATGCTCCGGATCCGTCACGAGGATCTTCCCCATCACATTGTCGAGGCAGGCGATGACGCCGGTATCCAGATCCTCCTGACCCGTGAAAAGGGGAGCGGCTTTGGAAGGATCCTTCAGTTCGTAGACCATTTTTCCTCCTTATAAAGCACACCATCATCGATCGCGGATCGTGCCAAATACAGTGACACAACTGGTGACACATCAGTTATTGCGAGCTCAGACCTTGCGGCAGATATACAGGAGATGACTGGAAGCCCCTAATAATTCTCTCTTTTCAGAAAAATGCAGATACCATTCGGCAAGAGCATTGAATCCCTCGTCCGTCATGGAAAAGTCAGGGCGCTTTTCGATAGCCTCCAACAGTCCGTCTACGCCTGCGGTCGTTATCCATTCGACAGGCTTCTCGTGGAACAGTCCCTCAAATCCCGTAACATCGTATCCCGTAAAGAGCTGCTCTTTGAAATGCCTTACCTGATGATCTTTCGTAAAGTTCTCTGCTTGTCCTTCCGCCCAATTGCCATAGAAATAGTTGGCATACATGATGGCGAACACGGATAGGAAAGCAAACAGGATCACGCCGCCGGGCTTCGTGACCCGGATCGCCTCATCGATCGCGCGATCCACTTCGTCTGTCCCATACAGATGATACATGGGGCCAAAGCTCAGCGTTAGATCGAAAGAGTTATCTGAAAATCGGCTCAGATCCGTTGCGTCCCCCTGAAATGGATGGATGTTTGCCATCCCTCTGCCCTTCTCTCGGAGAACAGCGAGATTGCTCTCGACCAGTTCGACAGCGGTCACATCCATGCCTTCGCTCGCAAGAGCGATGGAGTATCTTCCCGTTCCGGCGCCGACCTCCAGGACCTTTGACCGTTCGGTCGCATAGCGATGGATATGAGCCATCGTAGTACAGAATTCCAGCTGACCATGCCGCGATCTTGCAGTCCGCCCATCTTCGTCATACTTGCTATAAAAGCTGCTTATCAGTTCTTCTCTGGTACTCATATCAGGTCCCTCGCAAATAGCCGATCAACAGACCGATCTCAGCTCTTTCAGCCGGTCCCATCCTTCGGATCCTCAGGTGCTGAGATAGTGGCTTTCTGCTGGCGGTACAAACAGCATACCGTCTCAACTGACTACAACCGAAGAAACAGGTCAACATATTCGAAGGCAGCAACTAAAATACGTACCTTGTACCATGCGAGAGCAATAATCCATCTGTCAGTCTGATACACAGGATGATCGTGTTTTCATCGGAAAAATCATTATGTCCATTGTCGATCCATTCCGCAAAAACATCTCTTAGCTTTGCCGCTATATGCTTATTCTCTGGTTTTTCAAAATAACCCAGATCTATTCCTTTTCCATGTGCAGTAAACCATTCTCCAGTAACTGCTACAACAGGGTTATTGCGAATTTGCTGCATT
>JAFZOC010000221.1 GCA_017550765.1 Oscillospiraceae bacterium | reverse complement strand
TTTCGGCCCTAAGATCTTATTGATGCTTTCCAGCTCTCAAAAGAATTTTTATCGACTTTCGTCGTAAAAAAGAACCCTTCTCTGGTGCTTATCTTTGCATAAGCTTTCTTCTTACATTGTTCAATTTTCAAGGTACACCCGTCTCCGCCTTTTCGGCGTCAGCCCGATTATAATAGCACACGCTCCCACCATTGTCAACACTTATTTTTCATTTCTTTGAAAAATATCGTGCTGCGCAGTGAAAAGCGTACCGCTTTCCTTGCGGTGACTGTTAATATAGCACCTCATTCTTCCCTTGTCAACAGTTTTTTTCCCGTTTTTCAAAAAAGATGATCGGGCCGCAAGATATGGTATACACCACATTTTTGCGGCCCGATCGATATGCTCGTCGATCGGCTCCGGGGCCCGACTTGGCGAGGTCGAGCTCAGTCTTTGCCGATATTTCCGATGTACGGCAGTCGTTCACGCTTGAGGTTCAGCGCGTTCACGATGCCCTTGATGATGCAGTAGACGCGGAACACCTGCAGGATCCACCCGATCGGCGTCACGGAGAGGATGTCGGCGATGGCGCCGAGGATGAACAGCCGTAGCCCCTGCTTGGCATGGAACCTGGCGAAGCCGTCGTCCGGTGTGAGGAGGAACGGCAGGACGAAGCAGACGCTGAAGTAACTGAGCGCAGCCAGGATCGCGCTCGAGTTCCCCACTTTGGACGAGCTGTTCCCCATGGAGCGCTCCATCCTCTGTCGCTCTTCGGCTTCTCGCCGGATACGGGCTTCTTCCTCCCTGCGACGGGCTTCCGCCCTGCGGCGTTCTTCATCCGCTTTCCGGCGCTGCTCCTCTTCCAGTTCGCGGGCCGCCTGACGCTTCGCGTATTCTTCCTCGGCCCACCTGCGGTCCTCGGCCTGTTTTTCCCTTCTGGCCCGCTCGCTCTCCGCCCATTGTCTGTTCTTCTCCTGCTGGAGACGGCGATGCCTGTCCATCACATCGCGGAGATCGTCCGCCTTTTGCGAGTGCCCGGGTCTTCTCGCTGTAGCTGTCGCCGAAGACGCTTTCTCTGCTGCCTCATCATAGCCGCAGGCGAGGCAAACGCTGGTCCCATCCGGGATATATGCCCCGCAACTATTGCAGTACGCCATTCTTTTCCTCCCGATCGCAGTGGCCGGCAAAGGCGGCGCCCAAGGTGCCGCCCGCTCCCCTCGTCGCTCCGGATACAGGCGATGCGAGGAGCATCTCTTCTATAACTTTTTTGATTATACGCCTTTTGCGGTCGGATCTCAATACTTTTTGCGGAAGTTCCTGCCTGTTGGCCTGCAAGATCCCTGCCTGCTCGTCAGGAGCAGAAACGATGGCTCCCGATCTGTACGATCAGAGGACGGGACCAGATCCAGCGGCTGGTGGCTGTGGCGGGGTTGAAGTAATAGATCGCTCCGTAGCTGGGATCGTATCCGTTCAGCGCCTCCTGCGCCGCGCGGTAGGCGCTCTCGGCCACAGGCTGGTCGAACTGACCGTCGTCCAGGCAGGAGAAGGCCCCCGGCTGATAGATCACGCCGGAGATGCTGTTGGGGAAGGACGGATGCCGCACCCGGTTGAGCACCACCGCTCCCACCGCCACCTGGCCCACATAGGGCTCGCCCCGCGCCTCCGCGGAGATGAGCCTTGCCAGCAGCGCCAGGTCCCCGGACTGCGCCGGCGTAGTCGAAGACCCTGCCGCGATGCCCAGGGCCGCCAGCGTCTGATCTCCCACCTGGCCGTCCACGCTCAGACCGTTCTTCCGCTGGAACCAGCGGACCGCTTCCTCGGTGCGGCTGCCGTAGATCCCATCCACCGCGCCGTCATAGTAGCCCCAGTTCTTCAACCGGGTCTGGATCTGGACGATGGTATCGCCGGTCATCCCCTTCTTATAGATATCCGCCGAGGCGCTCTGCGCCAGGGCGATGATAAAGATATTCAGCGCGAAGATCACCGCCAGCGCGAAGATGAGACGTTTTCGTTCCACAGACATGAAGATCCCCCTCACAACCTTTTTGCTAGTATGCGAGGGGGATCTTCCGATCATGCACGTGTGACGATCCAGGCTGCCTCTCAAGGCTGATCCAGGATGCCGCTGAGATCCATGGCGTAGCGCTCAGGCCGCGCCGGGTCGATGTACACGGGGATCGTGCGCACGCCCTTTCGCTCCAAAGCGGGCTTCGGGTCGTCGAACAGGTATTCGCTCTGGAAGCGATAGGTTTTCTGGGTCTCTCGGTCTGTCCAGCTGCACTCGATCACATACGGCGAGCGGCCGTTGATGCGCAGCAGATACAGGTACTTTGTCTGCACATAGTCCGCATAGACGCGCTGCCCGGTCTCTTTCAGGCGGGCATCGCGGCTGCGACGGAGCGTCTGGCGGATGACCAGGATCAGCCCGACCAGGGCAAAAAGGCCGCCCAGCCCGCAGAGCAGCGCCGTGAGCATCGTGTCGCCCGCCTTGGACCGAGGTTCGTCGGGTCTTCCCGGGACGGTGTAGATCTGGACCGCGTCGCCCTCACGCATGGAAGAAGAGTAGTAGTCCAGCTTCTCCGCATAGCGCTGGCCGTCCACCTCGTATTCGACGATGACCAGATGTTCGCTGTTCCTATTGCTGTTGAAGCTGTCGTGACCGTAACGTTGCTCGATGCTCACGATGGTCGCCTGAGTGTAGATCCGATCCTCCTCAGGCGGGCGCCTGGCGGTCAGGACCACGCCCACGGCCAGCAGCACCAGTCCCACGACGGCGAAGATCCAGCCCATCAGCGGAAGGGCTTTTTCCGGCTTCATTGAAAAATGCACGTCTCTGTTCCTCGTGTTTCCGTGCTCCCTCACCATGACTTCAACTGCGGCGGAGCATCATACGGAGCGTTATATAGTACCGCAATAGCATATGGGCCATTGGTGCCATATTGGTCGCGATAGTACGGAAATTGATAGAAGAATTGGCTGCTAACTGCATGATTGAACTTCACCGCATAGATGCTGCTCTCATGGGTAGCATAGAGCCTGCTGTAACCGAGCCCAGTCTCTGTGTCGATTCGATACAACAAATATTCAAAGAAAGGTGCCAGGTCCTCTTCGCTTAGATCTCTGATCCCATGCTCTTTGAAATTGAAGCCCCAAACATCGTAACGCCCAACATTGATGGTCAAGTACAGGCATCCAGTCACGGGATCTTTTGGCAGGCCTTCTATTCTGTCCTTCCCGCTTCTCAAGGCTTTGATCACATGATCAACACACTCCTGCGCGGCCGCCGACGCAGAGAAGCGACTCGTCAGTTCCCTGACCCGGATCGCCTGCTGGCTCTGAAAGAATTCATTTTCTTTCTGCTTTCTCTCCTTCAGCTCAGCTATCCTCTTGCGTTTTTTCTCTTCTTCGATCTCCTTGCGCTTCTCGGGCGTGACCCCGATTGCATAGTCGCCCGCTGTTTTGAGCACAGAGCGGATCTTGTTCTTTATCGACGACTTCATAAGTGCGCATTTCTCCTTTCTGTTGCTTTCCTCTCAGTTCACTTCACTTGGCCTTGCTGCGGATCTCCTCCAGCACTTTTGCGGTGAAGGCGTCCAGGTCCATGGCGCCCAGGTCCTCACCGGCGCGGGTGTGCACGGAGATGTTGCCGGCCTCGGCCTCCTTGGCGCCGATGATCAGCATGTAGGGCACCCGGTCCTCCTGCTGGGCCAGGCGGATCTTGTAGCCGATCTTCTCGTTCGACTCGTCCAGCTGCACGCGCAGGCCGGCATCCGCCAGCTTGTCGTAGACGCCGCGGGCATAGTCCAGGGTCTTCTCGCTGACGGGCAGGACCTTCACCTGCAGGGGCGCCAGCCACAGCGGGAAGCGGCCCTTGGTCTCCTCGATGAGGTAGGCCATGAAGCGGTCCAGGGAGCCCAGGATGGCCCGGTGGATGACAACGGGGCATTTCTCGGTGCCGTCGGAGTCGATATAGCGCAGATCGAACTTCGCCGGCAGACAGAAGTCCAGCTGGCAGGTGGAGAGGGTGTACTCCGCGCCCACGGCGGGCTTCACGTTCACGTCCAGTTTGGGGCCGTAGAAGGCGGCTTCGCCGATCTCCTCGGTGAACTGGATGCCCAGCTCCGTCAGCACCTGACGGAGCGCATCCTCGGCGGTCTCCCACATCTGGTCGTCGTCGTGGTACTTCTTCTTGTCCGCAGGGTCGCGCAGGGACAGGACGCAGCGGTAGTCGGTGATCCCGAAGTCCTTGTACGCCTCGAAGATCAGGTCGCAGACCTTGGCCACCTCATCCTTGATCTGCTCGGGGGTGCAGAAGAGATGGGCGTCGTTCTGGCAGAAGTGGCGGGCCCGCTCGATGCCCTTCAGGGTGCCGGAGGACTCGAAGCGGAAGTCATGGGCGA
>JAFZOC010000220.1 GCA_017550765.1 Oscillospiraceae bacterium | reverse complement strand
TCCCACTATTTCGGGGACAAGTTCTCCCGGGCCTACGGCGTGACCTTCGCCGGCCGGGACAACAAGCTGCAGTACCCCTTCCAGACCTCCTGGGGCGCTACCACCCGCATGATCGGCGCGGTGATCATGGCCCACGGCGACAACAACGGTCTGGTGCTGCCCCCGCAGATCGCCCCCATCCAGCTGGTGGTGGTGCCGGTGGCCCAGCACAAGCCCGGCGTGATCGAGGGCGCCACGGCCCTGCGGGACCGGCTGGCCGCCGCCGGCTTCCGGGTGAAGATCGACACCTCCGACAACTCCATGGGCTGGAAGTGCGCCCAGTATGAGATGAAGGGCGTGCCCCTGCGCGTGGAGATGGGCCCCCGGGATATGGAGAACGGCCAGTGCGTGATGGTCCGCCGCGACAACGGCGAGAAGACCTTCGTCAAACTGGAGGAACTGGAGCAGAAGGCCGCGGAACTGCTGCAGGCCGTCCACGACGGGCTCTTTGAAAAAGCCCGCATCAACTTGGAAGAGCATATCTTCCCCGCCTTCTCCATCGAGGAGGCCAAGCGCCTGCAGGAAGAGCACGGCGGCTTCATCAAGACCATGTGGTGCGGCGATGAGGCCTGCGAGCTCGCCATGAAGGAGAAAGCGGGCATGTCCTCCCGCTGCATCCCCTTCCGGCAGGAGCATCTGGCGGACACCTGCGCCTGCTGCGGCAAGCCCGCAAAGCACATGGTCTTCTGGGGCGTGGCCTACTGAGCGACGCGGAGGCGGAGCGAACGCCGCTGCGGCCTCTCGCTGCGGCTCCCGACGATATCGAAAGAGCAGTCCCGATCGCGGGGCTGCTCTTTTCGTGTACGCGCCGCGGTCCCGCTTGCCCCGCGGCGCGAAAAAGTATCCGCACAGTCGTTTTTTGGGGGAGACAAACGCCGGCGCTCGGTGTATAATATCTGATCGAAGAGATGAGCGCTTTTGCGAGCAAGGGGCAGTTCGCGGGAGGTCTGCGCGGCGCATAGGCGGCGGGAAGGAGGCGAGGACCATGGCGACGAAAAGGGAACGGCCGACGCTCCTGCTGCTCGTCGGCCTGATGTCCCTGGAGGCGCTGATCCACATCGTAGCCTACGAGTGCCACCTCGCCCGGTGTTCCGCCCAGATCATCACCGGGACCGTGGTCGTCCTCTGGAGCCTGAGCGCCCACCGGCGCATCGCGGACAAGCAGGCGCTGCGGCGCATCCTGGCGATCGCGGTCTGGCTGCTGGTGTTCCTCGCCGACCAGGTGATACGCTATGCCAAGCTCCCGGGCGCCGGGTTGGATCGCTGGGCCTGGTACGCCTACTATCCGCCCATGCTCTTCGTCGCCCAGGGCTGTCTCTCCCTGGCCCTGTGCATCTACCGCCCCCGGGAGGAGCGGACGGCCTTGGAATGGGGCTTCCTGGCGCTGACGGCGCTGCTCGCGGTCTGCGTCATGACCAACGACCTCCATCAGTTCTTTTTCCGCTTTTCAGGCGGCGTCATGTCCGATACGAGCCGAGTCCTTGGACCGGGCTTCTATCTGTTCTTCGCCCTGTTCGCGGTCCAGCTGCTGCTCACCTTCCTCATCACCCTGCACAAGTGCAGACAGGTGCCCGGAGGCTGGGAGAAGAGCCTGGTGCCCCTGCCGATCCTGCTGCTGGCGGCCTATCTGCTGCACAATGCCGTCGATGGACCGCCGAAGATCTGGGGGATCTCGATCTGGAATCTGGGCGAGGCCTTCTCCTTCGCCACGCTCCTTTTCCTGGAGGCGTGTATCCAGACGGGCCTGATCCCCGCCAACGTGGGCTATGAGGAGATCTTCTCCCTCTCGGAGCTCCCGGCCGTCATCCTGGACCGGGAAGGCCGTCCCCGCTATGAGACGAAGGGCGGGAGCTGGCCGCTGCCCCAGAGGGAGGATACGGAGATCATGAGCCATCCCGTCACCGGCGGCAGCGTCCAGTGGGTGGTGGATCTGGAGCAGATCCGCCGCCTGGACCGCCGAATCCAGGAGGCCCAACAGGACCTGGAGGCCCGCATCGCCTATCTGACGGAAGAGAACCGTGTGCAGAAGGAGCGCACGGAGCTGGAGGTCCGCAACCGGCTCTACGACCGTATCTCCACACTGCTTGCGCCCCAGCTGGAACAGCTGCGCGAGCGGCTGGCGGACCCGGACGTCCCCCTGGCTCCGCTGGCTGTGCTGGTGGCCTACATCAAGCGCCGCAGCAACATGGAACTGCTGGCGGAGGAGGGGCGGCTGCCTTTCGAGGAGCTCAAGGCCGCCCTGGCCGAGAGCCTGGAATACCTGCGGCTCTGCGGGGTGGAGAGCGCGCTCAGTGCTCCCGGCGCGGGGAGCTTCTCCGCCGAACTGGTGACGGCCGCCTACGAGCAGGCCGAGGACGTGATCGAAGAGAGCCTGGAGGACCTGCGCGCGCTGATGGTCAACATCCGGGCGGAGGAGCAGGCCCTGGTCCTGCGGATGATGCTGAAGGCGGAGAGCTTCTCCTTCAGTCCGGTGCCGCAGGGAAGGGACAGCGCCGGCTCCCGTCGCCAAGTCTCCATCACCAAGGACGGACAGGACGTGATCCTCATGTTCCGCTTCTCGGAGAGGGGGGACGCCCTATGACGGTCGGTCGGGAAGAGCTGTTCTCAGCGCTGTTGCTGCTGGCGTTCCTGGTCATGGTCTTCGGCGCGGTCTTCCTCATCGCGCTGCTGATCCGGCAACGGCGGCCTTTGGGCCTGGTCTACGCACTGCCGATGCTGATCCTGCACTATTTCGGCTTTCAGACGGTCGCGGGCTTGGCGATAAAAGCGGAGCTCACGCCGACGGACCTCTGGCTCCGCGGCTTCGCCCACGCCCTGCCCGGCGCTGTGCTGGTGCCGACCCTGGCGCTCCTGGCCCTGGCGGAGGCGCTGGCGATCCGGGAGGCTGTGCGCTACGAGAACGAGCATATCAGCGCTGCGTCCATCAAGCAGGCCATGGACGACCTGCCCGCGGGCCTGTGCTGCTATCTGCAGAACGGCCGGATCCTCATGCTCAACCACGCCATGGAGCAGTTCCATCTGGCCGCCACAGGGGATCATCTCTACAACGGTGTGCGCTCCTTCGAGCGGCTCACCAGCGGGGATCTGCTCCCCGGCTGCCGGACGCTGTACATCGAGGACGCGCCGGTGGTGGTCCTGGCGGACGGCGCTGCCTGGAAACTGGAGCGCGAGCCCCTGCGCTACCGGGGGAAGGACGCCTGGCTGATCCTGGCGTCCGACATCACGGAGGCCTATCGCAAGCACACGGACCTGCGGCGCATGCAGGAGGAACTGGCCGCCCTGGACCAGCGGCTCACCGTGGTCAACCGGGACATCGTGGCCCTGACCGCCGAGCGGGAGATCCTGAGCGCCAAGCTGAAGATCCATGACGAGCTGGGCTCGGCGCTGCTGATGATGAAGCGCGCCGTCCTCACGGGCGCCACGCCGGAGGAGCGGGAGGAGATCGTCTCCAAGCTCCACCACAGCGTGGAGTTCCTGAAGAGCGAGCAGGAGGTCCAGATCGAGGACGAATACCGCCTGATGACCGAGACGGCGGAGCGCCTGGGCGTGCGGGTGCAGATCTGCGGGGAGCTGCCCAAGACCGAGCCCCAGAAGCACATCCTGGCCGCCGCCATCCACGAGTGTCTGACCAACACCCTGCGCCACGCCCACGGGGACGAGCTGACGCTCATCCTGGAGGAGGCCGGGGACAAGATCGTCGCCGTATTCACCAACAACGGGGACCAGCCCCGGGAGCCGGTCCGCGAGAAGGGCGGGCTGCAGTCTCTGCGCAGCCTCACGGAGAGCGCGGGGGGCCGGATGGAGATCCGGTGGGAGCCGGTCTTCAGCATCGTGATCGAATTGCCGAAGGAGGGAGAACATGCCGTATAGAGTGCTGATCGTGGACGACCAGAGCATGCCGCGGCAGCTCTTCGAGCGCATCGTGGCCGCCACGGACCGCTATGAGCTGACCGCGTCCCTGGACACGGCCAAGATCGCCGACGCCTACTGCGCCAAGGGCCAGGTGGACCTGATCCTGATGGACGTGGTGATGAAGGACGGCTCCAACGGGCTGGACTGCGCGGCCCGGATCAAGGCCTCCTACCCCAAGGTGAAGATCATCATCGTGACCTCCATGCCGGACGCCATGTTCCTGAAACGGGCCCGGGAGATCGGGGTGGACTCCTTCTGGTACAAGGAGGTCCAGGACGCCCCCATGCTGGAGGTGATGGACCGGACCATGGCCGGGGAGCATGTGTTCCCGGACCGGCCGCCGGTGACCAGTCTGGGCATGGCCCAGAGCACGGAGCTCACCGAGCGGGAGCTGGAGGTGCTGCGGCTGCTGGCCGAGGGGCTGACGGACCGGGAGATCGCGGAGCGTCTGGTGCTCAGCGTGACCACCGTCCACTATCATGTGAAGAACCTGATCCAAAAGACCGGGCAGTCCTCCCGCACGGAGCTGGCGGTGAACGCCGTCCGCAGCGGCATCGTGGTCCCCTGGGTGCAGTAGGGGGAGAGGACGGGACGAAGGCGGCACCGGGGCCGCGACGCGGGCTCGCGACGACAGACCTTTGGGCTGTACGCATCGCGTGCGTCGGGGGGCGCTGGCTCGGCGATGACGATATCTGCGGCGCTGCGCGGCTGCGGCCGCGACCAGGACGGATCTGAAGAAACGGGAGGGGCTCGCCCCTCCCGTTTCGCATGCCGAAATGCGCCCCCTGGCATGGCCTGCCTGCAGAGCCCGACGCGGCCATCCGCGCCCCTGAGCCCCCCCTTCGCGTCAGGGGGGGTGTCCC
>JAFZOC010000219.1 GCA_017550765.1 Oscillospiraceae bacterium | reverse complement strand
TACGAGAGGACCGGGATGGACAGACCTCTGGTGCACCAGTTGTCGTGCCAACGGCACAGCTGGGTAGCTACGTCTGGACGAGATAAACGCTGAAGGCATCTAAGCGTGAAACTCCCCCTAAGATAAGATCTCCCATCCATTTGGAGTAAGGGCCGAAGAAGACTACTTCGTTGATAGGCCGGCGGTGTACGCACAGCAATGTGTTCAGCCTACCGGTACTAATAGCCCGAGGGCTTGACCTACAAATATCTAGCAGGTCGCCTTGCCTCCTCTGTTCAGTTTTCAGGGTACAGAGATGTTCCTTGATCTTCGATCCAAGGTCCGCGAAAGCGGGCATGGACCGGAAAAAGGAAGAGAGAACGCAATGGAGCGGATGTACGCGAGAGCGATACAGCGTGAAAAGGAGTTTTCTCGACCGAGTTGGTGTTTTTAACGGTGAGGGTCCACCTGTTCCCATTCCGAACACAGAAGTTAAGCTCACCAGTGCCGACGATACTTGTCTGGAGACGGACCGGGAAAATAGGTCAATGCCAACACAAAAAGAAGGATCGCGAAAGCGGTCCTTCTTTCTTTTTATCCTCTCGACCGACAGAACGGCGCGGTGCATCCCGGTCGGACTGTCGCCACGCTCCGCTGGCGTCTTTGGCGACCCGCAGAGCATCTCCGGCGGACGTCGCCTCGCGTGACGCCGTCCTGCTTCAGGGACTCTTTGAGTCATCCTGACGGATAAGGGCATCAGACGGATGAAGCCCCCCTCGGGACCGAGGCGGGGCGGTGTATATGTCCGGCCCGGGACGTGGGGCTCGGGCAAAAGATGCTGAGCGAATATTTGTTGACGGGATGTGGAAAAGTGGTATAGTAATACTGCAAATACTCTCTTGAAGGAGGACGTTTCCATGGCGAACAAATACGCAGGCACCAAGACCGAGCGCAACCTCTGGGAGGCCTTCGCGGGCGAGTCCCAGGCGCGCAACAAGTACACCTACTACGCCTCCGTGGCGAAGAAGGCCGGCTACGAGCAGATCGCGGCGCTCTTCCTGCTCACCGCAGACAACGAGAAAGAGCACGCCAAGCTCTGGTTCAAGGAGCTGGGCGAGCTGGGCACGGTGGAGGAGAACCTGCTCCACGCTGCCGAGGGCGAGAATTTCGAGTGGACCGATATGTATGAGCGCATGGCCCGCGAGGCCGAGGAGGAGGGCTTCCCGGAGCTCGCCGCCAAGTTCCGCGGCGTGGCCGCCATCGAGAAGGCCCACGAGGAGCGCTATCGCAGGCTCCTGGCCAATGTGGAGACCGCGACCCAGTTCGAGAAGAGCGGCGTGGTCGTCTGGGAGTGCCGCAACTGCGGCCACCTGGTCGTCGGCACCAAGCCCCCCGAGAAGTGCCCGGTCTGCGACCATCCCCAGGCCTATTTCGAGGTCCGCAAAGAGAACTACTGAGTGATAAAAGATCGTAAAGAAGGTCCCCGGAGGAAAACAGTGCGTTTTCCTCCGGGGACCTTCTTATAATTCGATCCAGTATTGCTCCAGGTCGATGTCCTCCCCGGGCTCGTGGACGGTCTTTTCGTAGACGCCGCCGTTTGCCAGGATGGTGCGGCGGCTGCCCTCGTTCCAAGGCTCACAGGCGATCATGACCCGCCTGAGGCCGATCTGCCGACAGAAGGGCAGAGCGGCGCCCAGCATCCACTTGGCAACGCCTTTTCTGCGCTCGCTGGGCCGCACGGAGTAGCCGATGTGCCCGGCGTATCGCTCCAGATACTCGTTCAAGGCATGCCGGATCTGGATCATGCCCAGGATCCGGCCGTCCCGGACGCAGAGGAGCGCTGTGGCCTGGACCTTCCCCGCCGGCACGGTGGCGGGGTCGGCGAAGCTGCGCACGGCGGCCAGCCATTCCGCCGGGTCCTCGAAGCGGCGCAGGGGACCGGCGCCGTCCATGGAACTGTCTGCGGCCAGAAAGTCTTCGCGGTAGGCACGCACTTCCTCCAGCAGTTCCTCGGAGGGCGGGACAAGCCGCAGTTCTTCAGCCTTCATTTTTTTGCGTTCTTGGCGAAGCGGAACATCCAGATCACGATGGCCACAAGGGCCAGGATCAACACGATGCCCAGGATGGTGTCGAGGGCGCCGTGCACCAGAGCAAAGGCGCCGGAGAGCAGTTTGACGGTCAGGACGACGCCGCCGATGATGAGGGCCAGGGCGAGGATCAGCCCGCCGATCTTTTTCGCGTTCATAGAGATGCTCCTTTCAGATCTGGATATGGATACGAGGGCCGCAGCGGGCGGCCGACAGGGGACAGGGCCTATGCGATCTGCGGCCCCAGTTTGGACAGGACCTCGAGGAAGTAGGGCGGCAGCGGCGTCTCCAGCTCCACGCGCTCGCCGCTGCGGGGATGGATGAACTGCAGTCTCCGGGCGTGGAGACACTGGCCTGCCAGGCCCCTGTCCGGGGAGGGGGCGCCGTAGACGCCGTCGCCCAGGAGCGGATGGCCGATACTGGCCATGTGGACCCGGATCTGATGGGTGCGCCCGGTCTCCAGCTTGCAGCGGATGTGCGCATAGCCCTTGTATCGCGCCAGGACCTGCCAGTGGGTCACGGCGGGGCGGCCGCCGCGCTCGATGACGGCCATGCGCTTGCGGTCCGTGGGATGGCGGCCGATGGGCCGGTCCACGGTCCCGCTGTCCTCCCGGAAACTGCCCCGGGCCACAGCCTCGTAGGTCCGGGAGAGGCTCCGGTCCGCCAGCTGCGCCGACAGCGCCTGATGGGCGAAGTCGTTCTTGGCCACGATCAGCAGCCCGGAGGTATCCTTGTCGATGCGATGGACGATGCCGGGGCGTTTTTCCCCGCCGATGCCGGAGAGGCTGTCCCCACAGTGGAAGAGCAGGGCGTTCACCAGAGTCCCGTCCGGGTGCCCGGGGGCGGGGTGGACCACCAGGCCCCGGGGCTTGTCCACTACGATCAGGTCCGCGTCCTCATAGACCACGGCCAGAGGGATGTCCTGGGGGATGAGGTCCACATCCTCCGGCTCCGGGAGAGAGACCTGGAAACAGTCGCCCAAGGCGCACTTGTAGTTCTTTTTCACCGGCTGACCGGCGAGCAGCACCCGCCCCTCCTCCAGCAGCCGCTGGGCGGCGCTGCGGGTCAGATCGGGCACAGAACGCGCAAGGAGAGCGTCGATACGCTCGCCGCTCTCCTCGGTCTGGATCCAAAGGATCTCTTCTTCCATTCTTTACTTGAACTCTGCCAGGATGTCGTCCAGGGAGAAGCTCTCCTCCGGCTCTTCCACCGGCGCGGGCTTGGCCGCGGGGCGGGAGGCGGGACGGGCAGGGGCCGCGGGCTTGGCGGGCTCCGTGTACTGCGGGTCGGCAGCCAGGGAGCTCCGGTCGGGCTTGGCGGGCTGGGCAGGGGCCACAGGCTTGGCGGGCTCGACGGGCGCCACGACCTTGGCAGGCTTCTTGGCCGCATTGGCGCGTTCCCACTCGGCGAAGGGATCGGCGGGCTGGGCAGCGGGCTCCGCGGGCTGCGGAGCTTCTTCCACGACCGGCGCGGGGGCGGGCGCCTCCTCCTGCTGGGCGGCGGCGAGCTGCGCGGCCTTGTAAGCCTCGTACTCGGCGTCGTACTTGGCCTGGCGGGCCTTCCTGCTGCTGCGGCTTGGCCTGGCGACTTCTTCTTCGTCCTCGTCTTCGATCGCGGCGGCCTTCCGGCGGGCGGACTTGCGGCCACGGCGAGGCGCGACCTCTTCCTCCTCCTCTTCCTCTTCCACGTCCAGAGGCTCGTCCTCTTCCTCTTCGTCGTCTACGAGCTCGTCCTCATCGCTCTTGCGGTCACGCCCGAAGAGGATGGCGAGGATGAACACGATGGCAAAGACGGTGATGAAGACGTCGGCCACATTGAAGACCGGGAACCAGGGCGCGAACTCGAACTGGAACATGTCCTGCACATAGCCGGTGGGGCGGAAGTTGATCACCCGGTCCATGCAGTTGGAGATCCCGCCGGCGGTGACCAGCACGATGGCCCAGCGGGCTACGGGCCCGTTGATGAAGCGGGTGGCCAGCGCCAGGATCACCAGCACGGTGAACACGCCCGCGATGACGATGAACCAGATGGTGGCGTTGCTGCCGCTCAGGAAACCGAAGGCAGCGCCATCGTTCTTCACGTTCATCAGACGGAGGACGCCGGGGATCAGGGATACCCCCTCGGCTGTGACCGCCGGGGAAGTGGAGACGTACAACTTGACCCACTGGTCCAGGATGATGACCAGCATGGCTACGATCGCATACAGCATATCTTTCTCCTATCTGCCGCAAGGGGCGCGGCGCGCTGTTCCTGCGCTGATTTGGGTGCTCTTATCTATTCTACCCTATTTTTCAGAGTTTTGCAACTACTGCCGCGCATCTCGGGCAAAGTTCTGTGACAGGATCTGCGTCCACGGAGTGCCGCCAGCAGCGCGGGCACTTGGTCCCGGGGGCCTCCGCCACCGAGATCCGCAGCCCGGGATACTGCCCGCTGCCGCCGGAGACGGCGTCGGCACGGTCCTCGTCCGGGCGGATGAGGCATTCCGAGACGATGAACAGCTCCGCCAGATCCATATCGGAGAGGCTGTCCACCAGCTCGCGGGAGCTGTCGTCCTCCGTGTGCAGAGACACGGCGGCCTCCAGAGACTTGCCGATGCGCTTGTCGGCGCGGGCGTTCTCCAGGACGACATTGACGTCGTTGCGCAGCGCGATCAGCCGATCCCAGCGGGCCATGGCCCCGGCGTCCAGCGCGTAGGCGTCGAAGGGGGCGTTCATGGTGTTGAGCACCACATTGCGCCGGTCGTCTTCCGCCCGGTGAGGCATGGCCTGCCAGATCTCATCGCAGGTGAAGGCCAGGATGGGGGCGAACATGCGGGTCATGCTGTCCAGGATCAGGTAGAGGGCGGTCTGGGCGCTGCGGCGCTTGAGACCGTTGCGCTCCTCGCAGTAGAGCCGGTCCTTGATGATGTCCAGATAGAAGCTGGACAGTTCCACCACGCAGAAGTCGTTGATCGCGTGGGAGACCACGTGGAACTCGTAGGCCTCATAGGCGGCGGCCACCCGGCGGATCAGTTCGTTGAGCTTGGTGACGGCCCAGCGGTCCAGCTCCAGCATCTGCTCGGGCTTGACCAGGTCGTCGGGATCGAAGCCGTCCAGGTTGCCCAGGCAGTAGCGGGCGGTGTTGCGGAACTTCAGGTAGTTCTGGCTGAGCTGCTTGAAGATCTCCTTGGAGCAGCGCACATCCACATGGTAGTCGGCGGAGCCGGCCCAGAGGCGGATCATGTCGGCGCCGAAGTCCCGGATCAGCTCCGCGGGATCCACGCCGTTGCCCAGAGACTTGTGCATGGCCTTGCCCTCGCCGTCCACGGTCCAGCCGTGGGTCAGGCACTCCCGGTAAGGCGAGCCCTTGCCCAGGGCGCCCACGGCCACCAGCAGGGAGGACTGGAACCAGCCGCGATACTGGTCGCCGCCCTCGATATACATGGAGGAGGGCCAGAAGCCCTGATCCCGCTTCATGGCGGCGAAGTGGGTGGAGCCGGAGTCGAACCAGCCGTCCAGCGTGTCGGTCTCCTGGGTGAAGTGCTTCCCGCCGCAGTGCGGGCAGGTGAAGCCTTCCGGCAGAAGCTCGGCTGCTTCACGCTCGAACCAGGCGTTGCTGCCCTCTTTTTCGAAGAGTTGGGCCACAGCCTCGATGCTCTCTTCGGTGCAGACAGGCTTGCCGCAGTCATCACAGTAAAACACCGGGATGGGCAAACCCCAGCGGCGCTGACGGGAGATGCACCAGTCGCTGCGCTCGCGGATCATGGCGCCCATGCGCTCCT
>JAFZOC010000218.1 GCA_017550765.1 Oscillospiraceae bacterium | reverse complement strand
GCGGCTGTAGCCGCAGCGCAGCAGGGCGTCCTCCACGTCCTCGATGGCGCAGCTGTCGCTGGCTCCCAGCTGGAAAGCGGCCTGGCGCAGGGTCTCAGGGGGGATGGTGCGCTGCAGGAGCGCCGCGGCGGAGACGCACAGGACCTCCGTCGTGCCGCAGCAGAGCCCGTAGAGGGTCGCGATGCGCTTCTGCTCCGCCTGGCGGGAGGCGGCCTCCACCGCGTAGAAGGTGAAGTCCCGCATCCCCAGGACGGCCGCTTCCCGCCCCAGCATGGCGCTGAGATCCCGGGCCATGTTCTCCGCCGCGGTATCGTCCGGACAGAGGACCACCAGGGGCAGGCCCGTTTCCAGACGCAGCGCCGCGGCCATGTTCGCCCGATGCACCGCCGAGAGCCCGGAAACGAGCGCAGGGAGCCCTCCGCTCTCCAGCAGGGAGGGGAGGGCGGCGGCTTCCTTGTTCTCCAGTATCTGTTTGATGAGCAGTTCCATACCCTAGCAGTATAGCACGATCTCGCCGCGGACGCAAACGAAAAAGACCGCCTTCCGGCGGTCTTTTCCCTGTGCAGTTCTATATGGGGCCACGGGGCCTCTCCGCGCCCGCTCTCGTCTCTCAGCGGCGGATCGGCGCGTCGCCCGCGTCGCCGCCGGGGCCGCCGACCAAATTGCCGTTCTCGTCCATGCCGTAGGCGTGGCGCTGGCCATCCTCGTCGTACCAGTAATAGCTGTTGCCGCTGGGCAGGCCCTCGCGCCCGTCCCGATAATGGTAGATCACCGCGGCGATGCGGCCCTCCTCGTCGTAGCGGTACTCATAGTACATGCCCCTGGTACCGTCGTTCCGGTCGTCGTAGGCATAGCGTGTGAGCCGGCCCGCCTCGTCATAGGTATAGGTGGCGAGGAAGTCGGAGCTGCCGCTGTCGGCGCTCTCGCTGTGCTGCTCCACCGTCTCCGGCTTTCCGTCGGCGCTGTAGTGATAGATCCGCAGCTCGCTGGAGTCGAAGGCCCCGTCCTCCCGGTGGAAACGGTGCTCGAAACGGACCAGCCGCCCCTCAGGATCGAACGTATAGCGGTAGTCATGGCGGATCGCCAGCTGCAGGGAGCGGTCCAGGCCCTCCACCGTGCGCTGGATGACGGTGCTGCCGTCGGCCTCGTGGCTGTAGCCCGGAGAGGGCAGGGGCACGCCGAAGCGCTCGAAGAGGCTCTGGGGACCGAAGACGCTGTCGGGCAGGCCCCAGACGGCGCAGACGTCGGACCCGTCCCCGGCGGCGATCGCCAGGGAGCTGCTGCCGTCGGCATAGCGGAGATAGAGCGGGGCGACGCCTGTCCGGTCAGAGATCTCCGCCTGGAGCTCCCGGATCCGCTCCACCTCGTTCTCCGGCTCGCTGAAGGCCCGGCGCAGGCTCTCCAGGGCGTCCGGATCCGTCATCAGGAAGCTCTGCCCCAGAGCGGGCACATAGAGCTCCGCGCTCTGCAGTTCCGGCAGCTCCCGCCTGAGCTGCAGCAGCTCCTGATGCTCCTCGTCCCAGCGGAAGTCCTGCAGCATCTTCAGCGGCTCCATGGCGATGCTCCTGCTCACGGTATAGACGCCCATCCCGCTCTCGTCCTTCTCGCCGTGGACGATGAAGCCCCGGCAGTAGCAGTCCCGGCCCTCATAGCGCGCCGTCTTCCAGCCCAGCTCCGTCTTGGGGGCGCCGCTGAAACAGACCCAGCCGAAAAAGCTGTCGTCTATGCTCAGGAAGGAACTGTCCAGGATCTCCCCGCCGTCCACCCAGCGCTCCACATAGGCGGGCAGTTCCTCCCTGCGGAAGTGATCGCTGGCGCCGTCGCAGCTGCAGCTGGCCCTCCAGGCGTAGCGGAAGCTGAAGCCGTCGTCCACGGCGTCGGGCTCGGCCCAGTCATGGGCGCCGGCAGGCTCCGTCCCGGTCTCGGGGCTTGGCGTCTCTCCGCCGGCGTCAGAGGATGGCGCCGGCGTCTCCTGTTCCAGGACCCTGGCCGTCTCAGGGGCGGCGTCTCCGGCGCAGCCGGCGAGCAGGACCAGGATCAGGGCCGGCAGGAGCAGGCATACGGACCATCGTTTCATCTCAGATCTCTCCTTTCATGCGGGGCGCCCCATGGGGGCGCTCCCGCTCTTCGCAAAGCCCGGCTCAGCCGAAGGCGCTCCAGTCGATGTCCTCGGCGGCCTGCTCCATCACCGCAGGGTCGGTGTTCCCGATCCGCACCAGCACCCAGGCCGTCTCCGTCTCATAGAACAGGTAGGAGCCGCTGATCTTCTCCGGGCCGTCGGTGGCGCAGACGATCCGCTGCCCCTCCGCCGTCTCACAGGTCCAGACCCTCTGGTACTCCGTGTAGCTCACATAGTGGACCATGCCGGTGCACAGAGCGTCCTTGGGGATGTACCAGGTCGTCGTCGACCAGGCAGTCCCTCCCGGCGTCGCCAGACCCTTCCGCTGCCAGACGCCGTTGTCGTAGCGGACCGTATCGCCCTCGACCGTCTTGCCGGTGGCATAGCGGAGGCCGTAGTCCGCCGAGAGACGCTCCAGTTCCCGGTCGATGTCCTCATAGCCCTCCTGGCCGTGGACGCCGGTGAAGCTGGCACCGTAAAAGGTCGCGGTGAAGAAGCTCTGGAACTCCCGGGCGGCAGCGAACACGGGGCTGTCGTAGAAAGTCTGCAGGCGCTGCAGCGCGTCGGCGTTGGCCTCCGCGCCCCGGGGCACGTCCAGGAGCGCCTGGGCGGCGGCGTTGCGCGCACAGATCGCGGCGAAGTCCACGCGGTCCGCGACGATGCGGGCCAGTTCCTCCCGGTCCGCGATGCCGGCGCGCTCCAGCTGCCAGATCTCCGGCAGCGAATAGAGCTTCAGGGCCACGAAGGTCTCCCCGTCGGCGGAGAGATACCAGATCTCCGTCCGCTCGCCCTGCCAGCGCACGATGTCGACGGTCTGGCCCTGCGCGCTGTTCCAGGTCTCCTCGGTATGATCCGGCAGCGGCGCCGCGCCGCAGAAGGGATAGATCGTGCCCGCGGAGAAGCGGGTGAGCGTCACCCAGAGCGTCAGATCCCCGATGCACAGCCGCCCTTCGCTCTTGAAAGAGCCGTCGGCGAAGACATAGCCGCCGCCCAGCGCCTCCTCGCCTTCGGTCAGGAAGGGCCTCATCCCGGTGAGGGCGTAGAGCCGCTCCCGGTCCGGGGCGGTGACGTAGTCGGAGTAGAGCTGCAGGCCGTGCTCTCCGGCGATCCGATAGAGTTCGTCCGCCGCCTCCGCGGTCTTCACGCCGTAGAGCGCGCAGGTCCGGCGGGCCTTCTCGTCCAGCTGCCGCGCCTCCAGGCTCCCGTCGGCCTCATCGTTGCGATGCGCATAGGCCCAGCTCCACCATTCCCCGTTGCCCGCATAGGTCTCCGTGCCCTTGAGGCCGTTGGGCACCAGCACCACCAGTTCCGTCCCCGCCACGGGGAAGATCCGCTCCGTGAGCCCCAGCAGGCCCATGGCGTAGGCCGTGACGCCCATCAGCGCCGCGATCGCCGCGGCGATCAGGAGCGTGCGCAGGGCAAGCCTCCGTCTCCGGCGGCTCTTCGTCTCCCAGAGCCGCAGCCGCTCGCCCGCCTCCAGCACATAGCGGTCGGCGATCTCTCCGATCGTCTCAAACAGATATACGCTCTCGTCCATCCAGCTCCCCCTCCTTTTCCAGCTCTTTCAGCAGTTTCCCCCGGGTCCGGTAGAGCGCGGTCTTTACCGCGGCGGGCCGCATCTTCAGCCGCCGGGCCAGCTCCTCCACGGTCAGCGCATAGAAATAGCGCCCCACGAAGATCGTCCTATCCCGCGCCGGGATCTTCTCCAGGAAACGGTCGATGCAGCGGCAGAGCTCCCGCGCCTCCACCCGGCGCTCCAGATCGAAGCTCCCGGGGAGACATTCGCCCAGCTCCTCCAGGGCCAGCGCCACCGTCCCGCCGCCCCGCTTGAGACTGCCCCGTTCGCGCAGGCGCGACACGGCGATGTTGCGCGTCAGCTTCCCCAGGAAGGCCCGGAGGCTGTTCGGTCTGGCGGGCGGCATGGCGTTCCAGGCGGCGAGCCAGGTGTCGTTGACGCTCTCCTCCGCGTCCTCGGGGGAGCGGAGCACGTTGTAGGCGACGCTCTGACAGAAGGCGCCATACAGCCGCTCCGACGCCGGGATCGCGTCCTCCGAGCGCTGCCAGTACAGATCCACGATGTCTCGGTCCGTCATAGCCCGACCTCCTTTCACCCATACAGTCGCAAAAGACAGAAAAAGAGTTCCACGCTTTCCCAAAAAGCGCGCATACACGCCAAAAGATCCCAACGGGCCCGTTGGGATCTTTTCATCTCCGCTGCCAGATATCCAGTTCAGTCGTCCAGCGCTCCGGTCAGATACCGTCCCGCGGCGGCGAGGTCCGGGAAGATCCCCTCGGCCAGGCGCTCCATCTCTTCGTCCGGGGGCACCATGTCCGGCACCATCAGCGGCCGCATGCCCGCGGCGGCTGCCGCCCGGACGCCGTTGAAGCTGTCCTCGACCACGAAACAGCGCCGCGGCGCCATGTCCAGCTTCGCCGCCGCCCGGAGGAAGATCTCCGGATCCGGCTTGGAGCGCGTCACCTCGTCCCCGCAGACCAGGGCGTCGAAGAAGGTCAGGAGCCCCGCCTCGTCCAGCTCCTGCCGGACCACCGCGCGCTCGGTGGAGGACGCCAGGGCCAGCGGGACCTCCCGCTCCCGCAGGGCGGCCAGGATCTCCGCCGCGCCGGGCTTCAGCGGCAGGCGGCCCCCGCCGTAGCGCGCCCGGAAGCGGCGCCGGGCCTCGCCGTCGAAGCGCGCGAAGTCCAGCCCCGGATAGGCGCTGCGGAAGATCTCCCCGGTGCGGGCCTTGTTGGTGCCGATGCAGCGGCGAAAGACTTCCCCGACCTCCGCCAGGCCCAGTTCCGCCCCCAGCCCCTGCCAGACGGCCAGCACCGCCCGCTCGGAGTCCAGGAGCACCCCGTCCATGTCGAAGAGGACGGCAAATGCCGCCCTCATCCCTTCCTGCGGATGTCGATCGTCCGCTCCATGCTCGTCGGTCCCAGCACCCGGGAGTAGAAGTCCCGGATGATGCGGTGGGCCACGGGCCCGATCTCAGCCGTGCCCTTCACGGGCTTGACCATCAGCTCCACCTCCGCGCCGGCCAGGCGATAGTCGCTGTCCACCGGCTCGTAGCCGAAGCGGGAGAAGAACTTCCGGAGCTTGCGCAGGGTGCTGCCGTCGTCCTCGGGATCGAAGACCGTGAGCTCGGCCAGGATGCCCTGGACGCCCTCGTACCGCTTGTTCAGCAGGCGCATGGCCTGGATGCCGGCGCCCTTCCCCCGATACCAAGGCAGGACGCTGAGATACTTGAGCAGCACGTAGCCGTAGAGCCCCCGGCAGAAGGCCAGGGCGTAGGCGACTTCGATCTGGCTCTCCTCGTCGTAGACGATCAGCAGTTCCATATCGCCCTTGCTGATGGCCAGATGGACGCCCAGCCTGGGCAGCAGCTCTTTCTTGTCGAAGTCGATCTCGAAGACGCTGTAGACGCGCTCCAGGTCCTTGTGACCGCCTTTTCGGATCTCCAGCATCTCTCTCAGCCTCCCAAGTTCTGCGCGCGGCACAGCGCCGCATACGCGCCGTTTTTGGCCATCAGCTCCTGATGGCTGCCCTGCTCGATGATATGTTCACCCTCCACCACGGCGATGCGGTCGGCGTTCTTCACGGTGGAGAGCCGGTGGGCGATGATGATGGTGGTGCGGCCCTGGCTCAGTTCGTCCAGGGAGGCCTGGATCCGCTGCTCGGTGACCGTGTCCAGCGCGGAGGTGGCCTCGTCCAGGATCAGCACCTTGGGGT
>JAFZOC010000217.1 GCA_017550765.1 Oscillospiraceae bacterium | reverse complement strand
CGTAGGCGTCGTCGCGCAGGACGGCCATGTGCGCGCCGATCTTCATCCGCTCCGTCTTCCAGAACGGCAGGGACGAGGCCCCGCAGGGGTCCTGCAGATCTGCGTCGCCCGGGATCTGAAGCGCCGGGGCTACGGCAAGATCCTGCTGGACCGCTCCCTAGAGCTGGCGGCCGGACTGGGCTGCGGCGCCCTCTGCTTCGAGGGCGACATCGGCTTCTACGGGAAGAGCGGCTTCACCTGCGCCAGCCGCTTCGGCATCCGCTATCACGGTCTGCCGGAGGGGGCGGACGCCTCCTTCTTCCTCTGCCGGGAGCTGGTCCCGGGCTACCTGGACGGCGTCACCGGCGTCTACGGCCCGCCGGAGGGCTACTTCTGCGCGGAGCGGGAGCCGGAGGCCTTCGAGGCTTTCGACGCGGGCTTCCCGCCGAAGGAGAAACTGCGCCTGCCCGGCCAGCTGGTCTGAGCGGCGAGACGGATAAAACACAGACGGGAGCAAGAGCTTGGATAAGAGCGCGAAGAGAACGTGCGCGGTCCGGACGGAGGATGACAGATGAGAGCCGACGCATATCTGCAGGACCCCTGCGGGGCCTCGTCCCTGCCGTTCTGGAAGACGGAGCGGATGAAGATCGGCGCGCACATGGCCGTCCTGCGCGACGACGCCTACGATCCGGCGCGCTGTCCGGGGACGGATACGCGCTACTTCAAGTGCGTCCACCGGCTGGAGGCGCTCCCGAGGCCGGAGCTCCCGGCGGGCTACGCCCTGGTGGACTGCGACGCGGCGGGCTTCGCGCGGCACATCCGGGACTGCTACGGGGACATCGGCGTGGACGCCGGGGAGCTGGACGCCTATCGGGACCGGCCGACATACGACGGGACGCTGTGGCTCGCGGTGGCGGAGGGCGCCGGCGGGCAGATCGCGGCCAGCGGGATCGGCGAACTGGACCGGCGCATCGGCGAGGGGATCCTGGAGTGGATCCAGGTATCGCCGGCGCATCGGCGCCGGGGCCTGGGCCGCTTCGTGGTATGCGAGCTGCTGCGCCGGATGCAGGGCCGGGCGCGCTTCGTCACCGTCTCCGGGAGGATGGACGACCCCTGCCGGCCTCTCGCGCTCTACACCGCCTGCGGTTTCGGCGAGGGCGCGATCTGGCATGTGGTGCGGGACGAAGAGAGCAGAAAGGATGGGGCATAGATGGTCGGACTGCGGCAGTTCCGCCCGGAAGACGCGGCGCTCATCCGGCGCTGGGAGCACCCGGATCTGAGCCTTGAGGAGATCGTAGAGACGATCGCCGCCTGGAACGCGGGGAGCCATCAGGGGCGGCCCTTCGAGATGTTCGCCGTGGTGGCGGAGGGAAGGATCGTGGGGCGCATCTCCCTGCTGGGCCTCAGCCCGAGCCTTGTCTCCCTGGGCCCGGAGATCTGGCCGGAGGAGCGGCGCAAGGGCTATGGCCGCGCCGCCATGGTCCTGCTGATGGAGCGGGCGGCGGAGAAGGGCTATCGGATCGTCCTGCAGCAGGTCCGCCGGGACAACGCCGCCAGCGTCGCCCTCCACGAGGGGCTCGGCTTCGAGAGCGACGGCTACGGCTACCGGAACAGATGGGACCGGGAGGTGGTCCTCTATCTGAAGGCGCTGTGAGGCGGGCACGGCGCGGGAGGGACCGCGGAACGCGGCGATGCGGGACCGTATGAAAAGAGCGGGGGCATCCTTTCGGATGCCCCCGCCGGCGCTGTCGGGGATTTGGCTGCGCGAGGGGATGCCCCCGCCGGCGTCAGGCGGAGATCCGGACCGCGGCGGCGCCCTGTACGACCAGGATGTCCTCGATCGCGACGCCGAACACGGCGGCCAGGATCACCAGGTTGTCCACCGTAGGCAGGGCGGCTCCCCGCTGCCACTTGTAGATCGCCTGAGGGGTCCCGAAGCCGAAGACGTCCTGCAGGTCCCGGACGGTCAAGCCGGCCAGGGCCCGCAGACGGGCGATGTTCCGCCCGGTGGCGATCAGGTCGATCACAGGGATATCGGTCATTTTTATCTGCTCCTTTCCTGCAGCCCCGGCGCGGATCGCGCGGCGCAGGGCTGCCTCCGGCGCTGAGCCGGAGAGGAGCCGGCTCAGTTGGCCTTGAAATTGTAGATGGGCTTCAGTACTTCGCAGATGTCCACGCTGTCGGCGATGACGTCCACGATGTCGGACAGAGACTTGTAGGCCATGGGGGATTCGTCCAGCGTCGCCTCGCTGACGGAGGTGGTGTAGACGCCGGCCATCGCGCGCCGATACTCGTCCATGTCCAGCTTCTCCCGGGCGGCGCTCCGGGACAGGATGCGCCCGGCGCCGTGGGGAGCGGAGAAGTTCCACTCGGGGTCGCCCCGGCCCACGGCCAGGAGGCTGCCGTCCCGCATGTTGATCGGGATCAGCACCCGCTCGCCCTTGTGGGCCGCGATGGCGCCCTTGCGCAGGATCATCTCCCGGGTGTCGATGTAGTTGTGGATGGTGTGGAAGGCGTCCACGGGCCGCAGGCCCAGTTGGCCCAGGATCTTCTCGGCCATGAGCTCGCGGCTCCGGCGGGCGAAGCGCTGGCAGATCTCCACGTCGTGGAGGTAGTCTTCCAGGTGCTGCCCGCAGACGAAGCACAGATCCTCGGGGACGCCGGCCCCGCTCGCCTCCCAGCGGAGGGACTTCAGGGCCTGCTGGATCTCGGACTTCCGGCCGGCGGCCTTGTACGACTGGATCAGCGCGGCGCGCCGAGCCAGGTAGTCGTCTTTGCCCCTGGCCAGTTCGATTGCCAGCTGCTGGTAGTGCTCGGCCACCTGTTTGCCCAGGTTCCGGGAACCGGAGTGGATCACCAGGTATCTGGCGCCGTCGGCGCCCTGGTCGATCTCGATGAAATGGTTCCCGCCGCCCAGGGTCCCCAGGCTCCGCTCCAGCCGCGGGATGTCCCGCAGCTGGCGGCAGCAGCGCAGGCCCGTGAGGTCGAAGCGCTCCTGCCGGCTGTCCCAGACCTCCATCCCGGATGGGATGGCGTGGGCGGCGGCGTCCATGGCGGCCAGGTCGATCTCGACCTGCCCCAGGGCGACCGTGTACATGCCGCAGCCGATGTCCACGCCCACGATGTTGGGCACGACCTTGTCGGTGACGGTCATGGTGGTGCCGATGGTGCAGCCTTTGCCGGCGTGGACGTCGGGCATGATGCGGATCTTGCTGCCGGCGGTGAACTCATAGTCGCACATGCGGCGGATCTGCTCGACGGCCTCGTCTTCGATGACCTTGGCGAAGCACACCGCGGTATTCACTTTTCCTTTGATCTCCATCATGGGTCTGTGCTCCTTTCCTTTGGGTGACAGCGGGGCGGAGGCCCCTGCTCCGGGACGGGCCCGGCATGAAAAAACGCCGCCTGCCTCATACAGGGCAGGCGGCGTGGACGCATCCGATCGATCCCGGGCGGGTCAGCGGACGTGTCGGCCATCCTGGGCCTGAAATGAGCGCGCGAAAAGACGGCCCAGAGAGCGGTCGCTGGACGGCTGGGGGAGTCTGAACGCTTTTTTGCTCACGGCGGCGAAGATGGCGGACATGGCGTTTCCTTTCCGGGCATTGCCCTGTTTTCTGACGACAGTATACTACGAGTATCAGGACCTGTAAAGATACCGGCGGTATAAAAAGGCCGGCGGCGCGGACAAGATCGGGCCGGACGCGGACAAAACGCGCGCAGGGCGCGGGACGGGCGGCGGGAGGATGGCGAAGGCCGCGGGAGGATGCCGAAAGCGGCGGGAAGGCGACGAAAGCGGCGGCGGGAGGATGCCGAAGGCGGCGGGGGCGGGAGCGGCCCTGCGTGCTCAGCGGCCCGGGGCGCGGGAAGGCGTTGCTCTCCCGGCGGATCTGTGCTAGAATGGGGACGGCGAAAAACACGGATACGAGGGACCGAGAACGAACGAAAGGGGACAAGCATATGAACAGACGCGCGTACAGACAGCTCTTCAAAGAGACCGACTTCGTCCACACCAGCGGCACAGAGGCGGAACGGCAGGTGGCCGAGCTCCTGAAGGGGCGCTGCGAGGGGATGGGCGTTCCCGCCCGGCTGGAGAGCTTCCCCGTGCCCATGGCCGAGATCGAGGAGGCCCATGTCTATGCCGACGGGAAGGAGATCCCCTGCCGGGGCTTCTTCTGCTGCGGCAGCGGCGAGACGGAGGGGGAGCTCTACTACATGCCCGGGCAGGACAAGGTCTCCATCGCCGGGGCCAGGGACAAGATCGTGCTCATGGACACCGCCGGGATCGGCTTTTTCCCCTACCACGATCTGGTGGCGGCCGGGGCGAAGGCCATCCTCTTCCAGAACGGCAACATCCGCTTCCCGGACAGGGACATCGACCAGCGGGACCTGCGCGCCCAGGTGGTGGGCGAGGAGAAGAAGCTCCTGTGCGCCATGATCCACAGCAGCAGCGCGATCGAACTGGTGAAGGACAGGGTCCGGCGGGTGAAGATCGTCATCCGCCAGCGGGAGTGGGAGGGCGCGTCCCACAACGTGGTCGCGGAGCTCCCCGGCCAGCGGGACGAGTGGATCGTCCTCTCCGCCCACTACGACAGCACCGCCCTCTCCCACGGCTCCTATGACAACATGTCCGGCTGCGCGGGGCTCCTGGGCGTGATGGACGCTCTGCGGGGCAAGGAGCGCCGCTACGGCCTGCGCTTCCTGTTCTGCGGCAGCGAGGAGCGGGGCCTGCTGGGCTCCAAGGCCTACGTACGGGACCACGAGGCGGAGCTGCCGAAGATCGCCCTGGACATCAACCTGGACATGATCGGCAGCATCATGGGCAAGTTCATCGCCTGCGCCTCCGCCGAGGAGGCCCTGTGCCACTATCTCAGCTACATGGGCGCGGAGCTGGGCTTCCCCGTGGCCGCCCGGGTGGGGGTCTATTCCAGCGACTCCACCCCCTTCGCCGACAAGGGCGTGCCCGCGGTGTCCCTGGCCCGGATCGCCGGGAGCGCGGCGCCCATCCACTGCCGCTACGACCGGCCGGACGTGCTCTCCATGGAACAGCTGGAGCGGGACGTGGCCTTCATCGCCGAGTTCACCCGGCGCATGGCCCAGGCGGCGGTCTGCCCCGTGGCCCGGGAGATCCCCGAGAAGGTCAAGAAGGAGCTGGACGAGTACCTCTTCCGCAAGCGGAAAGAATGAGCGCCGCGGCGGCGCGCAGGAAGGGAAAGGCGCCCCGAAAGGGGCGCCTTTCCCACGGATGAAGTGTCCGCAGGGGCAAGCTCCCTCCTGCGGATGAAGGGCCGGCAAGGGCACGACGCCCCCCGCGGGCTCTCCTGAGAGGCGAGCCGACTTGCCGGCTGCGTTATTGCAAAAAGGCCCCGCGTCCCGTAGAATGGGGACCGTAAACAAGAGCTCCCCACAAGGAAGGGGCGCAAGAGGAGGTATCATCATGGAACTTGGAAAGAAGATCCGGCAGCTGCGCTTCAAGGCGCGGCTCACCCAGGAGCAGCTGGCTGAGAAGCTGGGGGTCGGCCCCCAGGCGGTCTCCAAATGGGAGAACAGCGTGGCCATGCCGGACATCACGGCCCTGCCGCTGCTGGCAGAGGTCTTCGGCGTCAGCATCGACGAGCTCTTCGACCTGTCCGCCGAGCAGCGCTTCGACCGCATCGAGAACCGCATGGACATCGAAGAGGAGCTGCCCCAGGACCTCTTCCGGGAGTACGAGGACTTCCTGAAAGCCCAGGCGGCCGCCGAGGAGCACAAGGAGCGCGCCACCGGGCTGCTGGCCTATCTCTACTGGCACCGGATGGAGAGCTGCTCCCGCAAGGCCGCCCGCTACGCCGAAGAGACGGTGCGCATGGCCCCGGACAAGAAGGACTGGCAGTGGATCCTGCACAAGGCCGCGGGCCATGCCGCCTGGGACTGGAACATGTGGGACCACACCGAGGCGGTGGACTTCTGGCGCCAGATAACGGAGGAGTCCCCCCAGGCGGAGCTGCCCTATCTCTACCTGCTAGACCAGCTGCTGGCGGATCACCGGGCCGACGAGGCGGAGGAGGTCCTGCAGAAGTTCCGCGCCCTGCCCCACGAGGACCCTGAGCGGGACGAGAGCCTGGCGGAGGTCTACCGGGCCCACATCGCCCTGGCCCGCTTCGACGCCAAGAGCGCCGACGCAATCATGGAGGCGCTGATCCGGGCCCGTCCCGACGACTTCGTCTGCCTCTTCGAGGCGGCCCAGTACTACGCCAGGAAGAGCGACTACGACAGGGCGATCGTCCTCTACGAGCGCTCCTTTGAGAAGGAGCCGCGCCGCCCGCGCTTCCAGGACGAGCTGATGGCGATCGCGCACATCCATCAGATAAGGGGCGACTACGCCAAGGCCGCCGAGACCTACGACCGGATCGTGGCGCTGCTGCGGGACGAGTGGGGCCTCACCGAGGATGTGACGCTCAAGGACGCCGTCCGCATCCGCGACCGGCTCCGGGAGAAGGCCGGGGCCTGATCCGGCCGGCCCGCCCCTCGGAGGGCGCAGACAGCCGGACGTCCGGACGGAACGGAGGGCTCCGGTGCAGGAAACGACAAGGGAACGACCGCGGTCGTTCCCTTGTCGTTTCGCGTATATCGAAGGGGAGCATGACGTATACCGAGGGGGGCGGGGCCTGGGCCTGCCGCCCGCGGCGGCCCTTAGCGAGAGGCCTGCCGGATGAGCCGCGTGGCCCGCATGACCAGCACCACCACGGTGATCAGCGCGGCCAGACACACCAGCCACAGCAGGATGGCCACGAAGGGCACTCCCGTGCGGATCATCGGCACCAGCAGCAGCGCGCTGCAGAGGAGGCCCACCATGCCGCCGGTCTCCACGGCCGCCAGCAGGATATCCAGCAAAAAGCGCATGGCGGACTCCCGCTGCTGCGGCCGGGTGCCGCCGCCCAGGCCGGTGAACATGAGCCGGAAGCCCAGGAACATCAGCAGGAGGGTCACGATCACGGTGCCCCAGGCATAGGCGACGGTGGTCAGGCGCTTGAGCTGCACCAGGCCGATCACGCCGATGACCGTGGAGATCAGGGAAGTGATCAGCTCCATCCGTCTCCCACCCAGGGCGGTCAGATCGATGATGCGGGAGAGGAAGGAGTTGATCACGCCGATCAGCAGCGAGTCCAGGATGTTGGAGGTCAGACACACCACCAGCAGGAGGAGCGCCTTCTCGGCGGTGCTGTTGATGCTGCCGTCCAGCGTGCCCGCGGAGAAGCCGGACAAGGCGCTGAGCCAGGGGCCGAACAGGGGCAGCTCGTGGAGCCAGGCGCCAAGGATCTGCAGCAGGGACTCGTTCGCGCCCACCATGATCAGGAAGACCAGCAGCCCGACCAAGACGAGGAACTCCGGGATCAGCAGTGCGCGTCTCATTCCAGCACCTCCGTTCCGGTCTGCGCCGCTTCACGCAGCCCTTCCATCTTGCGGATCTCGCTGCGGCCGATGGGGATGGCGATGAGGAAGGCCACCACGTCGGCCGCCGCCTGGACCGTCTCGATGCCCAGCAGCGGCTCCAGGCCCAGGAGCCGGAAGAGCGCGGGCAGCAGGAAGACCAGAGGGATGAAGGCCAGGCCCTGCCGGGCCAGGGCCAGGAGGGTGGCCTTGCCGGTGATGCCGATGTTCTGCAGCATCATGTTGCACAGCACCACCCAGGCCGCCAGCGGGAAGGCCACCAGCTGCACCCGCAGGGTGAAGGTGGCGATGTCCAGAGCCTCTCTGCTGGCGCCGGCCACCAGGTCCGCGATGGGCCGGGCGAAGAGGATGCCCAGCGCCGACAGGCACAGCAGCGCCACCACCGCCACCTTCACGCAGAACCAAAAGGCCTTCAGCACCCGGTCATAGCGTTTGGCGCCGTAGTTGAAGCCGCAGACCGGCTGGAAGCCCTGGCCGAAGCCGATGAGGCTGGAGTACATCACCATCATGATCCGGTTCACGCCGGTCATGGCCGCCTGGGCCGCGTCGATGAGCAGCGGCTCCGACAGATAGAGCCCGATGGCGTGGTTCAGGCTGGCGGTGGCGATGCTGCCGACGCCCTGCCGCGCCAGAGAGGGCAGGCCGCCCTTGATGATGCCCTTGAAGTAGTACATCGTGGGGGTGAAGTTCCTGAGACGGATCTTCACGTTGTCGCTGCGGGCGAGGCCCACGGCCAGGATGCAGAAGCTGAACACCTGGCTGACGCCGGTGGCCAGGGCCGCGCCGGCCACGCCCATCCCCGCGCCGAAGCCCATGCGCAGGGCGCCCAGGCCGATGGCGTCCCCGGCCTTGAAGATCAGGATCGGGTCCAGGAACAGGTTCAGCACCGCGCCGGAGGCCAGGCCCAGCATGGAGAAAAAGGCGTTGCCCTGCATCCGCAGCTGGTTGTTCATGACGATACTGCCCATCATGAAGGGGGTGGCCAGCAGGATATAGAGCATGTAGTCCTTGGCATAGCCCAGGGTGGCCGCGGTCTTGGCCCCCAGGATCCGGGCGAAGCCCTCCCGGAACACGAGGCCCAGGGACATCAGGACCAGGCCCAGGATCACCGCGGAGAAGAAGCCGGTGGCGGCCATCTTTTCCGCCTCGTCCAGGTCCTTGCGGCCGAAGGCCCGGGAGATGAAGTTGCCGGAGCCGTGGCCGTGGTAGAAGCCGATGGCCTGGATGATGTTCATCAGCGGCAGCACCACGCCCACCGCCGCCACCATGCTGTCCTGCTCCAGGTGGCGGACGAAGAAGGTGTCCGCCAGGTTGTAGAAGCTGGTGACCAGCATGCTGATGATGGTGGGGACCGCCAGACGGCAGATCAGCTTCTCCACCGGCTGGGTGGTCATGCGGATGTACTTTTCTTCCTTGGCGCCGCCAAGGTCTCGGGTCCCGTCGGCCATAGCAGTCTCCTTGATGTCGCATTTTTATCCATTATACTCCATGGGAGCGGAAAAAGCCAGCCCCATTCCTTGTCAAGTCTCCGCCGAGATGCTACAATGAAGGCGAAAAGGCCCGAGGGTGCGCGCAGCGTGCCGCAGGAAGAGCGAGGGGAGATCCCGGCCTCCGTCTCGGCGCGGATGCGGCGGCGGCCGGCGGCGACGGGACGGCGCTTTCGGGCGGGCCGGACCGCCGGCCAAGGGGAAGAGCGACACAGGGGGTGCTGCGGCATGAGACTGCTATTGATCCGGCACGGGGATCCGGACTATGTCATCGACGGCCTGACGGAGACCGGCCGGCGGGAGGCGGCGCTGCTGGCCGAGCGCATCGCGCCCATGGACGTGGCGGGCTACTATGTCTCCACCATGGGCAGGGCCCTGGAGACGGCGCGGCCCACCCTGGAGAAGGCGGGGCGGGAGGCTTTGGCCTGCGACTGGCTGCGGGAGTTCTCCATCGGCGTACACCGGCCCGACCGCGCCGGCGAGCTCAGCTACGTCCCCTGGGACTGGCTGCCCCAGGACTGGCTGAAGGACCCCGTCTTGCTGGACCGGGAGCACTGGCATGAGCACCCCGTCTTCGCGGAGATGGATCTGAAGAGCGCCTACGACCGGACGATCGAGGCCTTCGAGGGGGTCCTGGCCGCGCACGGCTACGTCCGGGAGGGGCTGTGCTACCGGGCGGAGCGCCCCAGCAGCGAGACCCTGGTCTTCTTCTGCCACTTCGGTATCTCCTGCGTGCTCATGAGCCGGCTGATGAACGTCTCGCCCATGGTGCTCTGGCACGGGCTCGCCATGGCGCCCAGCTCCGTGACCACGATCTATACCGAGGAGCGGCGGCCGGGGATCGCCTCCTTCCGGGCCTCCGCTGTGGGGGATATCTCCCATCTGTACATCCGGGGCCGGCAGCCCTCCTTCGCCGCCCGCTTCTGCGAGGTCTACGGGAACGGCGAGCGGGTGGACTGAAACTCTCCGCGCAGAAGACCCTGATCGGTGGGTGACAGGAGACGACGCAGGAGCGGATCGGACCGCTCCTGCGTCGCTGTTCGTTCATGTCGTTCATGTCGTTCATGTTCTTTTTCGCATCAGTTCCAGGATGTTCTCGCCCTCGGGCGCGTCCACCAGAACGACGGTGATCTTGCGCTCCCCGCCGGAAGACGGGAAGCGATCCAACGCGGCGTTCATCAACTGCTCGATCAGGGCGTTCTTATCCGTCGCCTCTGCCGTCCCGGCAACGAGAGCGTAAGCCCCGTTCCCGAGGGGCGGGAGCTCTTTCAGCGCAGCCGGAAAGGAGCGGAAGCCCCGCCGCTCCCCGATCGGCTCGTAGTCCTCCGGGCGAAAGCCCTCCACCTTGTCCTTCCACTGCGCGATCTCCGTCGGCTCCAGATCGGGGTAGCGCTGCTTCAGCGCCTCTCCCGGCAGCTCGCCGTTCAGGAAAGCGGCGATGGCCCGGATCTTTTCATCGATGTCCATGGCATTTTTGCGGTATGACTCTCGGATCTTCAGGATCTTTGCCAGTTTTTCCTGCTCGGCGGCGATCTTCCCGTCAAAGGCCTTCCGGACCGCCTCGTCCGGCGCGGACAGCAGAGTTTTGATCTCCGCGATGGAGAAGTCCGCCAGCTGCAGATCCTTGATCTTCACAAAGACTGCCGCCTGCTCCTTCTCATAATAGCGATAGCCCGTCCAGCCGTCCACCCGGCTCGGCGTCAGAAGGCCGATCCGGTCATAGTAGCGCAGGGTCTGGGTCGAGGTGCCGCAGAGCCTGGCAATCTCCAATATCGTCATATCGCGTCCCTCCTTGTCTGTACCCTATCATTGCAGTACGCTGCAAAGTCAAGCCCCTTTTTTCAGCGGAACTGCGTGAAGTCCATGTTCCAGGCGATGGCCTGGAGGGAATACACGCTGGGGCTGTTGGGGACGACCAGGACGTAGGCCGTGGGCGTCTCGTAGACGATACAGGGCACGGGATACCTGTCCGTCCCGCCGAGAGCGCAGCAGACCAGCTCCCCGCACTTCGTCTCGAAGAGCCACTCGTCCCGGTAAGCGGTCAGCTCGCCCGCGAGGCAGAGGGCGGTGTAGAGCGTGCCCTTCTGGATGTAGTGCAGCCGGTATGCTGCTGCCTGCACCGTGAAGGCGCCGGGATAGAGCATCACATCCTGCAGTTCCACCGCGTCGAAGCGCCCCTGGCCCAGCCGCGCCCAGAGCTCGTCCTCGCTCAGCCGCTCCGTCCAGGCGTCAAAGTCGCTGACGCCGCCGTTGTAGCCGTGGGGATACACATAGCCGTTGAGTATCCAGTTCCAGTCGTCGGCGTAGGCGAGGCCGTAGTCCCCGGCGATCCGCTCAAAGGCGGCCCGCAGCTCCGGCTCGGTCTCCTCGTCACAGCCGACGACGCAGCCCTCCGCCGCCAGCAGGCTGCCCCTGTAGCCCGTATACCAGTCCCAAAACGCCTTCGCGCCGCGGATCTCCGGCGTCTGCGCCAGCTCCGAGAGCCCGATCGCGGTCTTCTCCCCGGTGTAGGGACGGATCTCCAGCAGGCCGTTCTCCGCCGGCACCCCCTCGCAGGCGGCGGCGAAGTCGAAGGCGTCGGCCAGCGCCTCGGCGCCTTCCCGCCCGCCCGGGACCTGGCAGTACAGGGTGAGAAACGCGTCTTCCGTGGTGTAATGGAGGATGACGGTGTGGGCGGATCTCGGCTCCTCCGGCGCGGCGGGATCGAGATACGGCGCGTCGGCCTCTTTGCTGCAGTCGATACAGACCTCGTTGCCGAAAGCGTTTCGGTATCCCCATTCCTCGTAGGCGCCGGGGTCTTGGATCAGGCTCATGTAGGCCGGGATCGTGCCGTTCCGGTAGCGGCTGAGCGACCAGGCGAAGGAGGCACCGCCGATCTCGATCCCGCCCTCGGCCTTGTAGGCGCCGTCCTCAAAGACGTACATCGGCGCGAGATAGCCCTCGCCGTGGAAGAAGGGCTTTGTCCCCGTGAGCCGGTAGAACTCCGCCTCCGTCGGCGGGAACACCATGGAGCTGTGGAGCGCCAGGCCGTATCTTGCCCGGATCTCCAGCAGCTTTTCCGCCATCTCCGCGTTGCCGGCGCCGTAGATGCTGTTCCCCAGCAGCGCCTCCGCCGCGTCGGTGTCCAGCCAGTCCCAGGCGCCGCCTCCGGCGGCGACGCTCTCCGCCACCTTGGTCTCGCGATATTCCAGTTCATAGGCGAACCACTCTGCCGCAGCCTGGTATTCCGGGCTGTCCCGGTAGCCGGTGGGCAGCAGGAGCACAGCCTCCGCGGGCTCCAGGTGGCTCGTTCCGTCCTCCTCGATGACCGCCTGCGTCGTCTCATAGCCGGTGTGTACGGCACGTTCCCGCAGGCCGGACCAGCCCATGGCGTAGGCCGTCGCGGTGAACAGGCCCACGAGGATCGCCGCGATCAGCGCAAAGCGCAGCGCGGTCACGACCGCCTTCCGCCGCCTCTTCGCGGGCGCGGGAGCCTCGGCGAAGATCGGCGTGGAGCCGCTGTGATCGGAGAAAAACTCCCTGAGAGAGGCTTCGGTATCCGGCGCGGGCCGGTCGGAGCGCTCCGTATAGACGTCCATCACGAGCAGCCACAGATCCGGGTCGCAGTCCGCCGGAAGGGCGCGGATCAGCTCTTCCAGCTCCGCCATGGGCATGGTATGCAGTTGTTCACGGCTGACTTTATCCGACATGCCGATCCCCTCCTTCCTGCTCGGCGCTCAGTTCCCGCCGCAGCCGCTGTTTGCAGCGGTAGAGCCGTTTGCGGCAGGCCTCCAGGCTCAGACCGCAGAGCCGCGCCGCCTCTTTGATCGAGTATCCGTCGCAGTAGACGGCCCGCAGCAGCCGCCACTCCTCCGGGCTCATGCGGCGGCACAGATCGTCGTCCTCCGTCTCCGGCGGCGGCGCGGACAGACTGCTCTCCTCCAGCGGCACGGTGCGCTGCTGGATATACTGCCGGTCGCGCTGGGCGTGCTGCACGGCGTAGCCCGCCGCCCGGATCAGCCAGCCCTGGGGCTTGGGGCTCCGCCGCAGCTCCTCCAGCTTCTCCTGGGCCAGCACGAACACGTCCTGCGTCACTTCCTGCGCGAGCTGCTCGTCCCGCAGCCGCACCCGCGCGAAGGCGACTATTTTTGGGTACATCTCCCGATAGAGATCTTCCAGGAAGGTATCGGTCACAGATCCACCGCCTCTCTGCCTGTATCGTACAACGATCGTTTTTTCTTTTCAAGCTGTCCCTGTTTCGCGTCTCTGATGGGCTATCCCAGTGTAGCCCCCAAAAGGGGACATTTTTTCAACAGAGAGGTGATCTTTTTGAAAAGAAGAAAGATCTGGATCGGCATCCTGCTGCTCGTCGCGCTGTGTCTGTCGCTGTGCGCCTGCAGCCCCGCGCCGCAAAGCGGTGGAGCACAAAGCAGCGGAACGCAGGGAGGGACAAGCAGGCCGAAGCAAAGCTCTGAGCCGGTCAAAATGGCGGAGGAAGCGCAAAAGAACGTGGTGCAGCGCCTGGCCTCCACCGAGGTAAAGGCCCCGGAGGGAGAGCACATCAACTGGATCGGCGGCCTCGTCCTGCTGGACGGGCGGCTGTATTTCAGGACGGAGAGCATGGAACGCAGCCGGATCTTCTCCACGGACCTGGAGGGCGGCGACCGGCAGGAGCTCGGCGCGTACGACGGCACCAGGATCCAGGGCTTCGCCGCGTCCGGTCACGGGACCTTCTATGTGCTCAACAGCGTCTTCGACGAGGGGGCCCGGCGCTTCGTGTACAGTCTGCAGGAGATCGACAGGAGCGGCGCCGCCCTGCGGCGGGAGCCTCTGGACGGCGCGATCCGGGAAGACTTCATGCCTTTCTGGGTGGCGGCGCGGGAGGACGAGCTCTTCCTGCTCGGCGACGGCGTCCTGGCGGCGCTGCGGGTGGGGGAGCGGCTGGAGGAGCTCTTCACGCTGTCCGTGGATCCTGCGGCCCTGATGACGGTGCTCCCGGACGGGCGGCTGCTCCTGGGCGAGCGGGACGGGGGCCAGTACGCCCTGCGCGTGCTCGACACCGAGAGCGGCGCCGAGACCGGCGTCTGTCATTTCGACCGGGGCAGCCTGTCTCTCCTCTGCGGCGGCGAGCGCTGGGACGTCTATCTCAGCGACGGCACCTCCGCCTACGGCTTCGACCTGGCCACCGGCAGGCTGGAGAAACAGTTCGAGTGGCTGAGCGTCGGCATCATCGGGCGGGCGCTGCTGGAGGCGCCGGAGGGCGGCTTTTTCGCCGCGGACGGGAACAGCAGGCTGTTCCGGATGCGTCAGGTCGATGCGGAAGTCGGCGAGAGCGGCGAACCGGAGACGATGACGCTGGTGGTGCTGGACCGGCTGTTCCTTCCGCCTTCTCTGGAGGAGGCGATCCTGGACTGGGACCGGGAGCACCCGGAATGCGCGATCGTCGTGCGGGACTTCTACAGGGGCGAGCACAGCAACGACTGGCAGAAGGAGGAGCGGGCCACGGAGGAAGCGCGAAAGGCCATGGCCCTGGCTGTCATCACGGGAGAGATCCGGCCGGACCTCTTCGACCTGAGCAGTCTGAACGCGGCGGCCCTGGCTGTGGGCGGCCACCTGGAGGATCTGTACCCGTATCTCGACGCCGACCCGGAGCTGAGCCGGGAGAGCTTTTATCCGAACGTGCTGCAGGCCCAGGAGATCCGCGGCGGGCTGTATGAAGTCGTAACGAACTATTCGCTGCTGACCGCGCTGGGCTATGCCTCGGAGCTGGGCGGCGCGCGGAGCTGGGACGAGCTGCTGCCCCTGGCCGAGAGCACGCCCCGCTGCCGGCGCCTGATCGGCGCCGAGGCCAGGAGCCGGATGGAGCTGCTGGAACTGCTGACCGCCGCCTCCGGCAAAAAGCTGGTGGACTGGGACAGCGGCGAATGCCGTTTCGACACGCCCTATTTCCGCTCGCTGCTGACGGCCTGCGCCCAGCTCCCCGCGCAGGGGGCGGACCCGGCGGGATACTACGAGAGCCAGCCCTCCCCCGCCGACGGGGACGGCCTTCTGAGCGTGGAGGAGATCTCGGAGCTCTGGCTGGGAGCGGCCTGGAGCCGGGACTACGGCGAGGGCGGGTGCGCCGTCGCCGGTCTGCCGGAGCTGGGCAGCGTGCTCATGCCCTACAGCGCCCTGGGGTGCTCCGCCCTGGGCATGGCGGCGGATTCGCAGCACAAGGAGGCGTGCTGGAGCTTCCTGCGCCGATTCTACCTGGATGCTCCGACCTACGCTTTCGGGGCCATGCAGGGCGACCTGGAAGACGCGATCCGGAAGGAGCTGCGGCAGCGCGAGGAGGAGGGCCTCACGGACCGGTGGCCGAACGCCGAGGCGGACATGCGCCTCTTCGCGGACGCTTTCGCCGGGGCCACGGTGCTCTACCGGGAGGATGAGGCGGTCTGGCAGATCGTGCAGGCCGAGGCGGAGCGCTATTTCGCCGGCCAGATCAGCGCCGAGGAATGCGCGAGAGCCGTCCAGAGCCGGGCGCAGATCTATCTGGCCGAACAGTGCGGCTGAGGCCCGGAGAGCGCGGGAAGGCCGCGGACCATCAGGAAGACCATAGACCGCAGATATCACAGACCATAGAGACCATAGATACGGAAAATGAACAGCCCGCCCGCCGGATCGCCGGCGGGCGGGCTGTCACAGGGAAGGGGAAAAGTTACTTTTCCAGCTTGTTGGCCAGGTCTTCCAGGGCCTCGGTCAGGGCCTCCTCGAAGGAGGGGTGGGGGCGCATGGCCCGCAGCAGCTGCCGGGGCCCCATGCCGTTGGCGATGGCCTGGCCGATCTGGCCGATCATGTCCGGGGCGTTGGGGCACATGAGCTGGGCGCCCAGGATCGCGCCGGTCTCACTGTGGGCCAGCACCTTCATGAAGCAGCGGCCCGGGTCCTCGATGATCGTGCGGGCGTTGCCGCCCAGGACGCACTTGCCGGTCTTCACCGGGATCCCGGCGGCCTTGACCTCGGCCTCGGTGAGGCCCACCACGGCGATCTCCGGCCGGCAGTAGACGCAGCTGGGGACGATCGACATATCCACGCGGGCCTCCTGCCCGCAGAGGAGCTCGGCGAAAGCCTGGCCCTGGGCGGAGGCCACATGGGCCAGCTGGGTCTGGGAGGCCAGGTCCCCGATGGCGTAGACCGAGGGGATGCTGGTGGCGTAGCGGT
>JAFZOC010000216.1 GCA_017550765.1 Oscillospiraceae bacterium | reverse complement strand
GTAGATGCGCCGGAGGGGACGGCCGCACGGCCGACGGTGCCGTCGTCCAGGGTGACTTCCACTTCCACAGTGGGAGTGCCGCGGGAATCCAGGATCTCGCGCGCCATGACATCAACGATCTCAAAATACTGTTTCATTGATAGACCTCCTATTCTTTGGTAGCCATTTGGACGGAGATATTATAGCGGATATGCTGCGAAAAAGGAAGAGGATCTTGCGAAGAAATGCGAGATCGACGAGATCTTGTGTATTTTGCCGAAGCCCGGTGCGGCGCCGGGGACGCGGTCCCGGGGCGGAAAACAGGAGGGGCCTTGTCCGCGGATGGTCTCAGGGCTCCACGATGACGATCGCGGGGCTGCCGCCGTCGTCGCCGCCGCCGGGATCGGGCGCCGAAGGATCTCCGCCGGGCCCGCCCGGCTCCTGGCCCGCGTCGCCGGAACCGCCTGTTTCGCCGGGGCCCTCCGTCTCTTCGGACACGATCTGGGCAAGGGTCTGCCCGTCTCCCGCCGTCTCGCCGGAGAGCGCCGCCGGGCTCTCTCCCGCAGCGGGCCGTTCCGCCGGGCGATAGTAGCCCGGATCCCGGAGCCCGGCGGTCCCCGTGTAAACGCCGCCGCTGCGGTAGACGACGTCCACGTCTCCCCGGCCGATGCTCCGTTCATAGGGGTCCAGGTACGCATCCACCAGCTCCAGCCAGTCGTCCAGCTCCAGCACCGCGTAGCTGTAGCCCCGGATCGTGGCCGGGCTCGTAGGCGCGATGTGGAAGCGGACGTCCTCCGGGGCGCAGAGCAGGAACTGGCGCAGCAGGAACGCCATGTTGGCCGCGCTCAGGTCCGTATCCAGCTCCTCCGACAGCAGCGCGATCAGTTCCGGCGCCCTGGGGACGCTGCCCAGAGACAGGAACTGTTCCACGCAGGCGCCGAGGAAGCGCTGCTGCATCTCGATGCGGCCCAGGTCGCCGGTGAGATAGCCGCTGCGGTAGCGGCAGAGCCCCAGGGCCTGCTCCCCGTCCAGCAGCTGCTCCCCCGCCTTCAGATGGATCTTCAGATCCTGGCCCAGGTCCTCATAGTCCATATCCATGGGCACCTCGAAGCGCACGCCGCCCAGGATGTCCACCGCCCGGGCGAACACGTCCAGGTCCAGCACGGCGCAGCAGTCCGGCTCAAATCCCGCCAGACGTCCGATCTGCCGCTTCAGCGCCGCGATCCCGCTGCCGCCCGCGTTCCGGGCGCCCCAGTACACCGCGTTGATCTTCCGGATCTCCCAGGGGACGTTGATCAGGGTGTCCCGGGGGATGCTGACCAGGTCGATCTGGTGGCCCAGGCTGTCGAGCCGCCCCAGGATCAGGGCGTCCGTGTTGCCGTTGCCGTCGTCGCTGCCCACCAGGAGGAAGGTGTAGGCCCCGTCCGCCCGGTCGGTGGACAGCGCCTCCCCCTCCGGCAGCGGCTGGTCCGTCTCCGCCGGCGCCTCGCCTTTTTCCGGCAGGGGCGCGCCGGTCTCCGGGGCGCCGGGCCCCTCCGTCCCCACGCTGCGCAGAGCCGG
>JAFZOC010000215.1 GCA_017550765.1 Oscillospiraceae bacterium | reverse complement strand
CCACGCCCGCGCCCACGCCCGCGCCCACCCAGGCCCCCAGCTTCAGTTCTGTGTCTCTGGGCGGCGGCCGCTTCGACAGCGAGACCGGCACCTGGCTGAACATCCACGCCGAGTGGAGCGCCCGGACCGTCAGCGCCACCCAGGCGGAGGTCACCGTCACGGTCTACTGCGACCACTACAGCCTGTATACCTCCCAGCTCTACAACGCCGTGAACATCCTGGTGGACGGGCAGTACGCCTCCCTGGGGTCCCCGGCGATCGAGTACGACAGCAACGACCTGAAGCACACGGAGCTGGCCAGCAAGACCTTCACCGTGGATCTGGCCGAGGGCCAGTCCCGCACCTTCGGGGTGAACGTGGAGTGGCACTACGGCGGGACCTACGGCGGCCCCAACGGCCGCGTACAGCTGGACTCCATCGAGTGCGGCGGCAGCGTCACGCTCTCCCGCTGAGCAGCGCAGAGCCCCCCCGGCCCATCGGTCGATCCGCGCATCGCAAGATCGGTCGGTCCGCCTATCGAGAACATATCGACAACGCGGCGAACTCATGATACAATGAGTTCGCCGTGTCCCTTTTCCCGGCGCCCCGGCGGTCGAACGTCCGCGAGGCGGGAAGGCGCGGCTGTACGCAGAGAGAAGGAGGGCCCCTTATGCGAACGCAGGAACAAGTGCGCGAGATCGTCCGGCTGCTGCTGGCGGAGTACCCCGAGGCCGGCTGCACCCTGACCTACACCAAGGACTACGAGCTGCTCTTCGCCGTGCGTCTGGCCGCCCAGTGCACCGACGAGCGGGTGGACCAGGTCACCCCTGCCCTCTTCGCCCGCTTCCCCACGCTGGAGAGCTTCGCCGAGGCGGACGTGGCCGAGGTGGAGCGCTATGTCCATTCCTGCGGCTTCTTCCGGGCCAAGGCGCGGGACATCGTCGCCTGCGCGCAGGCGATCCTGGAAAAGCACGTCGGGCAGCTCCCCTCCACCATGGAGGAGCTCTGCGCCCTGCCCGGCGTGGGCCGGAAGACCGCGAACCTGATCCTGGGCGACGTGTTCCACGTCCCGGGCTCCGTGGTGGTGGACACCCACTGCATCCGGCTCTCCAACAGGCTGGGCCTGGTGGACGACCTGAAAGATCCGCCCAAGATCGAGGCCGCCCTGCGCCGGATCCTGCCGCCGGACCAGTCCTCGGTCTTCTGCCACTGCATCGTGCTCCACGGCCGGGCCGTCTGCGACGCCCGGAAGCCCGCCTGCCAGCGCTGCTGCGTCCGGCACATGTGCCGGCACTTCTCGGGCTGAGGAAGGCGCCATGAAGCGAGACGCGAACCTGGACCTGATCCGCAGCGTGGCGATCGTCTTCGTGCTGCTGCTGCACTTCGTGATGGGCAGCGGCTGGTACGGCATGCCCGATCTGGGCTTCGCCGGCTGGACCATGGAGCTCTGCCGGGCGCTCTTCGTCAGCTGCGTGCCGCTGTTCCTGCTGCTCAGCGGCTATCTCTGCGCGGAAAAAACGCTTTCCGCCCGGTACTATCTGGGCCTGGTGCGGATCTATGTGGTCTATCTGCTCTCCTGCGCGCTGAGCCTCTTCGTCCGCATCGTCGTCCTGAAAGAGGACATCGGGCTGCGGCAGGCCGTGGGCAGCATCTTCAGCCACCAGGCCAACGAGTACAGCTGGTATGTGTCCATGTACACCGGGCTCTTCCTGCTGATCCCCTTCCTGAACGCCGGGTATGCCGCGCTGAAGAGCCGGCGGCAGAGGCGCGTGCTGGTCTGGACCCTGGTCTATCTCTCCGCCGTCCCCTCGCTGCTGAACATGCGGCTGCATCTGTACGAGGTCTGGTGGCCCCGGCTCTACCCGCTGGCCTACTACTTCATCGGCGTCTATCTGCGGGGATACCGGCCCCGGCTCCGGACCGGCGCCCTGGCCGGGCTGCTGCTGGCGGCGCTGCTGGCGGCGGCGACCCTGGACCACTTCGCCAGTACGCCGGGGCCTTTCAACTGGGCCGACTACACCTGGTACGACGGCTTCCAGACCATGGCGATCGCGGTGCTGGTCTTCCTGCTGCTCCTGAGCCTGGACCTGAGCCGCTGCCCCAAAGGCGTCGCCGGGGCGATCGGGCTCGTGGCGAAGCTCTCGTTCACGGTCTACCTGTTCTCCGGCGTCACGGACCTGCTGATCTACCGTCTGGGGCAGCGCCTCATCCCGCCGGGCTACGGCTGGCTGTGGGCCTATCTGGGCTGCGCCCTGCTGAGCTTCCTCGCCGCCCTGGGCCTGGCCTGGCTGGCCGAGAAGCTCATCCAGCCCCTGACCGCCCGGATCTCGGCGGCCCTCACCGGGCTGTACCGCCGGCTCTTCCCGGCCGAGCACGAGGGCGCGTAGGGGAGGCGAGCGGGCGACGCCGCCATTTTTTCAGTTTTCATTTTTCATTTTTCATTTCCAAGGAGGACGGGTCCCCACGCCAGTGCTGCGCGCCGCGGCGGAGGACACACACGAGAAAGAAAGACCGCGCGATCGCGGTCCAGAGGTATGCACCATGCTGATCCACGACGACTGGTTCATGCGCCAAGTAGAGTCGATCGCAGCCGCGCTGGCCCGGCTGCTGCTGGGCAAAGAGGTCTCCCTCCGCAGCGACGCTCCGGAGGTGACAGCCCGGGAGCAGGGGGATCTGCTGCTCTCCCTCATCCGGGAGGGCAAGATCTGCGCTGCGGAAGACCTGCTTTTTGAGAAAGCGGGGCCCGGGGAAGACGCCTGGCTCGCCGCCGGTCTGCGCATGTATCGAGAACTGGCGCTGCTGCCCGAGAAGGACCTGGTCAGGGCCGGCTTCTCCCGCGAGGAGATCCTGCAAGGGCTGAAGGACCTCTGTGCCCTCTACGGCCATTCGGAACTCTTCGACCTGGTGGAGCGCTAGGGCGGGGAGACGGGTCCCCACGCCAGTGCTGCGGCACTGGCTCGGGACGACAGCATCTTCGATGCTGTGCGCATGGAGCGCGGCTGCGCCGCATGAAGGAATGAAGTCGCTGCGCTGATGAAGCGCGCTGCGCGCATGAAGGAATGAAGCGTCCTTCGTTCCTTCATCCCATCATTTCTTCACCCCCGGGGAGACGGGTCCCCACGCCAGTGCTGCGGCACTGGCTCGGGACGACAGCATCTTCGATGCTGTGCGCTCCGCGTCGGATCCACTCTTCCCCATCATCCCTTCATTTCTTCATTCCTTCGTTCCATCGTTCCTTCGTCCCTTCATCCCTCCATCCCTTCATTTCTTCATTTCTTCATCCCTTCATCACGAACAAAAAAAGGAGACGACGACATGACCGACCGGCAGAAACTGAAAAAACTCTTCGCGATCCTGGACGAGCTGGAGTCCTACTACCACGCCATCGGCAAGATGAGCTTCGACATGGAGTGCTGCGCGCCGGAGGAGGGCCTGGAGCCCGCCGGCAAGGACATGGCCGTCCTGGGCAAGCACGTCCACAAGCTCACCCACAGCAAGACCTACGAGAAGCTGATCCGGGAGCTCCATGAGAGCGGCGAGGGGCTCAGCGCCGTGGAGAAGAAGGCCGTGGAGCACCTGTACGACTACTGGACCAGGGAAAAGAACATCTCCGCCCAGCTCTCCTACGAGATGGACCTGGCCTCCAACAAGGCCTACGCCGCCTGGCTCAGCGCCAAGAAGGCCAGCGACTTCTCCCTGTTCCGGGACTCCCTGGCGGATCTCATCCGGTACACCCGCATGGCCATCGACCTGCGGGACGAGAAGAAGGCCAGCTACTACGACACCTGCCTGGACGATATCGAGAAGGGCGGCAGCACCGCGCAGCTGGACGGCTTCTTCGCCGCGCTGAAGGAGCGGATCGTGCCGCTGCTCAAGCGCGTGGTGGAGGAGGGCAAGCCCATCCGGGAGGACTTCATGTCCCGCCCGGTGTCCATCCCGCAGCAGGAGGCCATGAGCCGCTATCTGCTGGAGCTGGAGGGCCTGCGCCAGTCGGCCCTGGTGCTGATGACCACCGAGCACCCCTTCACCACCAGCTTCGGCAGGCACGACGTGCGCGTCACCACCCACTACCACGAGGACAGCTTCATCTCCAACGTGTTCACCACGCTGCACGAGGGCGGCCACGCGCTCTTCATGCAGAACGAGCCCCAGGAGCTGCACGACGCGCACTGCGCCAACAACATGACCAACGCCATGCACGAGACCATCTCCCGCTTCTATGAGAACCTGGTCGGCCGCAGCGAGGCCTTCATCTCCCTGGTGGCCCCCAAGATCCGGGAGCTCTCCGGCGGCGTGTTCGACGACATCAGCGACCGGGAGCTCTACGAGGCCGTGAACGTGGCCCGGCCCAGTCTGATCCGCACTGAGGCGGACGAGCTGAGCTACTGCCTGCACATCCTGATCCGCTACGAGCTGGAGAAGGCCTTCATCAACGGCCAGATCTCCGTCGACGAGATCCCCGCCCTGTGGAACGCCAAGTACAAGGAGTACCTGGGCGTGGACGTGCCCGACGACGCCCGGGGCTGCCTGCAGGACGTGCACTGGTCCGGCATCGCCTTCGGCTACTTCCCCTCCTACGCCCTGGGCAACGCCTACGGCGCCCAGATCCTGGCTACCATGAAGAAGGCCTTCGACGTGGACGCGGCCATCCGGGCCGGGGACCTTGCCAAGATCCGAGACTGGCTGATCGAGCACGTGTTCTCCATCGCCTCCCTGACCACCCCCGACGAGTGGATCCGCGCCGTCACCGGCGAGAGCCTGAACGTGGGCTATTACTTGGACTACCTGGAGGACAAGTTCACCCGGCTGTACGAGCTGAAGTGAATGTAGGGGCGACCCTTGCGGTCGCCCGGCAGACCGATCTAGATCCAACAGCAAGGACGCAGCGAACAGTCGCTGCGTCCTTGTTTTGTCCATTTGCCGCGCGGCGGCGGCCGCGGGGATCCGGAACGCGCCGCTAGCCTCTCTTTTTCGGGGCCGGGTCGTTGGACAACCCTATCAGATAGTCTGCGGATACGCCATAGAACTTGCACAGGACCACAAGGTCCTCGATCTTCAGCTCCGCCCGTCCGTTCTCGATGTGGCTGTAGCCCTGCTGGGACTTGTGGAGGAGCGCGCCGACCTCTGCCTGTGACAGGTCCCGGTCCTCCCGCAGGTCCCGCAGCCTCTCCCGATATGTCACTCCTATGCACCTCTCCATGTGTAGTATACGAACCATAGCATACTCACATTTTGAGTATTGACTTTTACTCATAGATCGAGTAAACTGAGGCCAAGTACTCGCCGCATCCTGCTTTGTTCACAATAAGCGGCACCTCATCCGTCCGCACCCCGCTCTTCGGCCGGGGCACGAAAGGTGCGGCGCTCACAGGGCAAACGGGACAGGCGAGGCAAAAAAAATGAAAAGGAGGATAAGGTGGCAATGGAGTTCGAGGAGGTCATGAAGATCATTCTGTTCGCATGCGTCTGGATCTTGTTATCCTGGTATGTGGGATACAAAGGGAAGCAGAAGGGTTACAGTTTCTGGGGACCGTTCCTGCTGAGTTTTGTCTTTTCCCCTCTGCTGACCCTGATCGTCGTGCTCTGTCTGGAGGACGCCACGGTCAAAAAGAACACGTCGGGAGCCGAACGCAACGAGGAGCCGGTCGCGATCGATCCTGCGAAGAAATTCGTCTGCACCAGGTGCGGGACATATCGCTCTGGTTGGTATCAGGTCTGTCCTAATTGTGGCGCTGAAGGCGCGATGATAACGAGCAAAAAGTAGCGAAGCGCTGCCCGCTAAGCTGACGATAGCTTTACAGCACTTCACGAACGCCAAACAGGACGCTGCAGCTGCAGCGTCCTGTTCTCTTATCCTGATCTGGGATGCGCCGGGCGGCTGATAGCCGCTTCTACGGCGATATCCGGGCTGGGTGCGCGGGACCGACAGCGGGCGGGGCAAGCCCCGCCCCTACGGCGCGACATGACGTCGCGACCAGCCTACCCTTGCATGTCATGGCCACACCAGCGACACGGTCCCTGGCTCGCGATGACAGTCCTTGGGAGGCTGGTCACGGATCTGCGGCGATCGTTTGATCTGTCGCGCCCCGCGCGACACCATATCTTTTCACTTTTCACTTTTCTCTCTTCCCTTTTCACGAAAACGAGAGCGGCCCTTTCGGACCGCTCTCGCGTCTTTTTGATGGTCTCGCCCCTGCCCTATCGGTCGCGGGTCTGCGGGCGACCGCAAGGGTCGCCCCTACGCCCCGGCCCCCAGCTCGCGGATCTGCCGCTCCAGCTCCTTTGCGAACAGGCCGATGTGCAGCCCGTCGATGAAGCGGTGGTTCACCTCAATCGAGAGGCCCAGGGTCTCGCGCCCGTTCTCTTCCACGATCTTCCCCCAGGCGATGCGGGGGATCGCGTCGTCTGCGTCGAAGTCCCGCTCGTTGGTGAGGGCCGTCACGTCCACCCAGGGCAGGCAGGAGAAGAAGATCATGTCGATCCCCTCTCCGGCAAAGTCGATGAAATAGTCCTGCCGCTCGGCCTTTTCCCGGGCCGCGGCGCAGAAGGCCGCCAGGTCCTCCTCAAAGGGCAGGGTGACGATCTGGAAGGTCTCGCTGCCCTTTTTCAGGTGGGTGAAGCTGGGGCGGCGGCTCTCCAGGCGCAGGAGCTGCCCGTCCTTCACCGCGTAGGAGAAGGCCTCCACCCGGCCGATCGCCCGGGTGCACAGCCAGATCAGGCTGTGGTAGAAGGACAGGCCACGCTCCCGGGTATAGTCCCGCAGCGCCGTCACGTCCAGCCGGAAGGTCACGGAGTAATAGGGCCAGGAGATGCCGGAGAAGAACTCGAAGATCTCCCGCCGGGGCCAGGAGGCGAGGTCAACGGGCCGCATCCTGCTGCTCCCGGATCTTGCGCTTCCAGCACTTGTGGCACATGGCCACGTAGCTGTCGTTGCCGCCCAAAAAGACCTGGTCGCCCTGGGTGATCACCCGGCCGCTCTCGTCGATGCGGGCGTTGACGGTGGCCTTGCGGCCGCACTTGCAGATCGTCTTGATCTCGGTGATGGAGTCCGCCAGCTCCATGAGCCGCCGGGCGCCGGGGAAGAAGTGGGTCAGAAAGTCCGTGCGCAGGCCGAAGCACAGCACCGGCAGCTCCTCCTCGTCCACCAGGGCGCGCAGCTGGTCGATCTGCTCCGGGGTGAAGAACTGGGCCTCGTCCGCGATGATCACGTCGTGCCGGCCGGCGGCGCGGTAGGCCTCCGTGATGTCCTGGTCCGGGGTGATGACCTGGGCGCGCTCAGAGAGCCCGATCCGGCTGCGGATGATGTCCGCCCCGTCCCGGGTGTCGACGCTGGGCTTGATCAGCCAGACCGACATGCCCTGCTCCTCGTAGTTGAACTTGG
>JAFZOC010000214.1 GCA_017550765.1 Oscillospiraceae bacterium | reverse complement strand
GGAGGACGGTATCATGAAAACGATGAAACGCATCGCGTGTCTTCTCCTGGCGCTGGTCATGATGTTCAGCCTGTTTCCAGCGGCAGCTTTTGCCGAAACAGAGGAAGCGCCGGCCTTCATCCTGCAGCCGGAGAGCGGCAGCCATGCCCCGGGGGAGAGCTATTCCGTCACCTGGGCGCTGAATCAAGAGCCCGACCGGCTGGAGCTGGTACGGGAAGACCCTGCAGGGGCCGAGGCCCCGGTCGGCCCGCTTGAGGGCGAGGAGCCGGCGCTGATTCCCGTGGAGGAGCTGGACCCCGCGGCTGCCGAGATGGAGCTTGCTGCTCCGGAAGAGCAGACGGTGTTCTATCTTCGCGCCTATTACGGCGAGGAGTTTCTGCTCAGTCTGCCCTTTTCTGTGACCTTGGAGCCTGTGGTGGACGTTGATGCATACGCATCGGAGACAGAGCCTGCAGCTGAAGCCCCAGAAGGAGATCCTGCCGAGATATCGACAGAGGAGACCGCAGACGGATCGGAAGAGCCCGAAGATGAAGAGGCTCCGGATGAGGGAACGGAAAAGGGCTCCATCGGTATCCCCACCGAAGGACCTGAGGCCCTTCCGGACGAGCCCATCACTGACGAGTTGAACGATGAGTACTATTTCATCACCCAACCCCAGGACGGCATCTATGATCCCGCTACGCTGAAATACCACTGCACCTGGACGACGAGCTTCAAGCCCCTGCGGGTGGAGATCCGGTACAAAGACTATTATTTTGAGTACTACGACGAGATCGCAGCCCCCCAAGCCAACGGCAGCTATGATTTTCCGGCGGTCTTTGGCTCTATGGAGTTCTTGCTCATGGCCTACTATGGTACGGGTACGAACGACTATGTCAGCAGCAATATCTTTACCGTAACGACCGATCCTCTCGTGTTTACCGTCCAGCCTCAGGACGGCAGCTATGATCCCGCTACGCTAAAATACCACTGCACCTGGACAACGAATTTCAAGCCCCTGCGGGTGGAGATCCGGTACAAAGACTATTATTTTGAGTACTACGACGAGATCACAGCACCCCAAGCCAACGGCAGCTATGATTTTCCGGCGGTCTTTGGCTCTATGGAGTTCTTGCTCATGGCCTACTATGGTCCGGGAACGAACGACTACGTCGTCAGCGATATCTTCACCGTAACGGACGATTCTCTGATGTTTCTCGTCCAGCCACGTGACGGCAGCTTTGACCCAGACTCCCAAAGCTATCTTGCCTCCTGGCAGACCAATTTTTCTCCGTTGCGGGTCGAGATCCTGTATAGATCTGTATATTTTGAGCTCTATTACGAGATAACCGAACCCCAGGCCAACGGCAGCTACGAGTTTCCGTCGACCAGCGGGACAAAGGAGTACTTGCTCAAGGCTTACTATGGCCCGGGAACGAACGACTACGTCTCCAGCAGCACGTTTGTTGTTTCCGATCAGCCCGTTGTCACTTCCGGCGACTGCGGCTTCATGGAAGCGACCTCGGTACACTGGAGCTATGCGAACCACACCCTGACCCTCTCCGGCAACGGCTTCACGGGAGACTTCCCCTCCATGTCGATCGTCCCCTGGGATCATCTGCGCTCCCAGATCACCACAGTGGTGGTGGAGGAGGGCATCCAGGACGTGGGCGCTTATACCTTCCAGGACTGCCTCAATCTGGAGACGGTCTATCTGCCTTCCACGGTGGTCAAGATCGGCGACTATGCCTTCATCAACTGCCCGAAGCTGGCAGACGTCTATTGGAACATCGGCGAGCAGGGCATGTGGGACGTCACCTGGACCCCTGCCCGCAACACGTCCCTGGCCGAAGCTGCCAAGCACTTTGCCTTCATCGCCGAGGGCCAGGCGGGGCCGAGCCTCACCTGGAAGCTCGCCAACGACGGCGTGCTCAGCTTCTCCGGCTCCGGCGCCATGTATAACTGGACCAGCTCCGAGCCCGCCCCCTGGTACCCCTACCGCAGCAGCATCACCCAGGTGCGGCTGGTGAATGTCACGACCGTCGGCGACTATGCCTTCCGGGGCTGCTCCAAGATCAGTTCCGTCTCCTTCCCCTCGGATCTGACTTATCTGGGCGTTCGCGCCTTTGGCAGCTGCAGCTCTCTGGCAAACGTGTACTGGGCCGCCCCCAGCTACACCAACGTGACGGTGATCCCGGAGTCCTGTTTCTCCGGCTGCTCGTCTCTGCAGAGCTTTCCCGTTCCCAAGAAATGCGCCGTGATCGGGCAGGGCGCTTTCTCCGGCTGCGACGCGCTGACCACGGTGAGCTTCCCCGAAGGCAGCGCCCTGACCACCGTGGGCAAGAGGGCCTTCTACAGCTGCGATGCTCTGAAGAACATCAGCCTGCCGGAGGGCGTGACCAGCCTGGGCGACGAGGCCTTCTATAACTGCAAGAGCCTGACCAGCTTCCCCCTGCCCTCCACGCTGACCAGCCTGGGCGAATACTGCTTCTCCGGCTGCAGCGCCGTCACCGGCGTGGTCACCATCCCCGCGGGGATCACCGAGATCCCGGAGCGCTGCTTCCTGAACTGCAGCGGCTTCTATAAGCTGGAGCTGAGCCCCGGCACCGACCAGATCGGACCCTACGCCTTCTCCGGCTGCAGCAAGCTGACCCAGGTGGACTACGACGGCTTCCGCGTCCAGTGGGAGCAGGAGACCACCCTGGACAGCAGCGGAAACGCGGCGCTGATCAACGCCCACTTCACTTGGCTCTTCCGGACCGGAACGCTGTCCGGCGACGGCGTGCACTGGTCCCTCTACGGCGGCCCCGGCAAGCTGGAGATCTGGGGCAGCGGGGCGACGCCCAACTGGCCCGGCACCCCCGAGGCTGCGCCTTGGTATGCCTACCGGGATTACATTCAGATCATCGATGTGCATGCCGGCGTCACCCAGATCGGCGCCTATGCCTTCTCCAACTGCGCCTCCCTCACCACGGTCTACCTCCCGGACAGCCTTACGCTGGTCGGCGGCGCCGCCTTTCTCAATGATATCAAACTGGCGGACGTCTGGTACAGCGGTTCTCTGGTCGAACGCCAGGCGAAGCTGAGCATCGATACCCCCAACTACCCGCTGGAATCCGCCAAGTGGCACTATACCGAGATCGGCGGCCCGGTCACCGGCACGGATCTGAGCTGGCTCCTGGATGAAGACGGCACCCTCCGTATTTACTGGGATGAGGACAGCATGGATCAGGGCGAGATGGCCATCCCCGACTACAACGACTACCGCGACACGCCCTGGTACCAATTCGGCGACGGCAACGGCGTGATCTTCCCCATGATCACCTCCATCCAGGTGGACGAGCTGGTGACGGGCATCGGCGACTATGCCTTCGCCGGGCTGGATGAGCTGACAGACGTGCAGATCGCCTCCACGGTCACCAGCATCGGAGAGGGGGCCTTTATGGGCTGCGGCAGTCTGGTGAGCGTCACCATTCCCGACTCGGTAGTGACCCTGGGGGACAACATCTTCTGGGGCTGCGGCAACTTGGAGACCGCGACTCTGCCCGCCGGGATCACGGAGATCCCCTCCGGGACTTTCTACGGCTGCGAGGAGCTGACCACGGTCTACCTTCCCGGGACCCTTGAGAGCATCGGGACCAATGCCTTCAGCGGCTGCACCAGCCTGACAGACATCTATTTCAACGGGACCTCCGCCCAGTGGGCCGCCATCGAGCTCGATCCGGGCAACGATCCGGTGAACAGCGCCACGCTCCACTTCATGCCGCCGGAGATCGCCGTGGACGCCGTGAACTTCCCCGACCCGGCCTTCCGCGCCTATGTGGCCCAGTACATCGACCGGGACGCCAGCGGATACCTGGACGATTATGAGCTGCAGGAGGCCAATGTCATCTACGCCTCCGATCTGGGCATCGCGTCCCTGCAGGGCATCGCCTTCTTCTCCGATCTGACTCATCTGGACGTCAGCGGCAACCCTCTCCGCGGAAGCCTGGATCTCACGACCAACACCCTGCTGCAGAACGTGAACGTCAGCAACTGCGAGCTGAACGGGCTGGAGCTCACGGGTCTCACGCACCTGAACACGCTCCTCTGCTCGGACAACGACACCGGCATGAGCGCGCCGGATCTGAGCACCAACCTGGCCCTGGAGATCCTGGACTGCCATAACTGCGACGGCATGGAGGGGCTGGATCTCAGCGCCAACGTCCATCTGACGGATCTGGACTGCAGCTGGAACCAGCTGGAGAGTCTGGATCTGAGCGCCAATACCGAGCTGCAGCAGCTCAACTGCAGCCACAACAGCCTGACCACGCTGGATCTGAGCGAAAACACCGAGCTGCGGCAGGTCTTCTGCAACAACAATGTCCTCACCAACCTGGAGCTGGGACAGCGGCACTACTCCTTCATCACCCTCAGCTGCTACGGCAACGATCTTTCCTTCCTGGATCTTACCGGCTGCCCCCGTCTACGGGACGCGGTGCTGGAGGGCACCGTCAGCGTCACCGATCAGTACGTGGAGCACCGCATTGGCGCGGACTATGTCCAGTCCGACCCGGACACCATCCTCCAGGCCAGCAACGAGGGCATCCCCATCGACGCAGAGCACTTCCCGGACGATAACTTCCGCGCCTATGTGGCAAACGAGCTGGACCCCAACGGCGACCTGTGGCTGACGCTCCAGGAGCTTTGGGCGGTGGAGGACATGGACTGCAGCGAAAAGGGCATCGCCTCCCTCCAGGGCGTGGAGTGGTTCACGGAGCTCCAGACCCTGTACTGCAGCGGCAACGAGTTGACGAGCCTGCGCTTTACCGGCAACCCCCTGCTGAAGGAGCTGGACTGCAGCCTGAACGAGGAACTGGCCGCACTGAACGTGAGCTCCCTTGCCAGGTTGGAAGTTCTAAACTGCAACGGCTGCCTGCCGCTGACGCAGCTGAGCGTGAGCGCCAACACCAGGCTCCGGGAGCTGGACTGCCGCGAGTGCGCCTTGACGCGACTGACCCTGGGCGTGCAGGAGGATCTGTGGTATCTGGACTGCAGCGACAACGCATTGGCCAGCTTGGATCTCAGCGGCTGTTCGAGTGCCCTGCAAAACCTGATGTGCAACGACAACGCCCTGACCGGGTTGGATCTCAGCGCCTGCCCGGGGCTTAGGACCCTGGACTGCTGGGATAACGAGCTGACCGGCCTGGATCTGAGCCTCTGCCAGGAGCTGATCATGGCCGACTGCCACAACAACGCGCTGACCACGCTCTTCCTGGGGCATCAGCCGTCTATGAAGGAACTGTACTGCCAGCACAACAGCCTGACGCTGCTGGACGTGATGGATTGCCCCTATCTGCTGGATCTGGTGCAGACCACGGAGCCGATCCCCTATGAGGACTACGTGTACTATGCCAAGGATGCCTGCGAATTCGACCTGGATCCCGCCGTGACCGTGGTACAGGACCACGACGGCATCCCCATCGATGCCGAGCACTTCCCCGACCCGGCCTTCCGCGCCTATGTCCATGACATTCCCGACACCGACGGCAACTGGTATCTGAGCGACGCGGAGATCGCCGCGACGGACACCATCTACTGCAACGGCTTGGGCATCGAGAGCCTGCAGGGCATCCACTACTTCACGGCGCTGGAGGATCTGGACTGCAGCGACAACCAGATCACCGAGCTGGACTTGAGCGGCAACCCTTCGCTCCTCTACCTGGTCTGCGACGCCAACCCCCTGACCGAGCTGGATCCGAGCGACAACGGCGCACTGATCTCCCTGAGCTGCGTGGGCTGCCAGCTCACAAGCCTGGATCTCGTGATCAACCATTCCCTGTTCACCGTAGACTGCAGCAATAACGCGGCGCTGAGCGAGCTGATCCTGCCCCCGGTCGCCGGCCTCTGGTCTCTGAACTGCAGCGGCTGCGCCCTGACGAGCCTGGACGTGGTCCGCTCCACGGACCTTACGAATCTGGACTGCCACGGCAACGGCCTGACGGAGCTGGCTCTGGGCCAGAACGATAACCTGAGCAGCCTGGACTGCAGCGGCAACGACCTGGCGCGCGTGGACATCGCCTTCTGCCCGATGCTGGTGGATCTGGTGGAAAACGGGACCTTCAAGGAACAGGACGGCGCGTGGATCTGGTACAAGCCCAACACCAGCTATCGGCTGAAGGTCGATCCCACCACCGTCCCGGTGGTCGACCACGACGGCATCCCCGTGGACGAGGAGCACTTCCCCGACCCGGCCTTCCGCGCCTACGTGGCCGAGAACTGTGATACCAGCCGCAACGGCTGGCTGAACGAGGCGGAGATCAACGCGGCGCTGGAGATCAACGTGAGCGGCAGGGGCATAGAGACCCTTGAGGGCATCTTGTACTTCACCTCCCTGGAGGAGCTGGTCTGCTACAACAACAGCCTCACGGAGCTGGATCTCACGGATCTCACCCAGTTACATTATCTGGATGCCCACGGCAACCCCTTCACGACCCTGGATCTGAGCGCCTATCCCTCGCTGACCATGGTGGAGCTGCAGGGTACGCCCAGCCTCACCAGCCTCAATGTCTCCGGACTGACCCAGCTGGGCTACCTGGACGTGAGCGCCTGCGGTCTGACCGCCCTGGATGTGAGCAGCTGCCGGGATCTGACCTTCCTGGACGTGAGCTCCTGCCACGCGCTGGACGTCCTGACCCTGGGCCGGCATGAGGACCTGGACTGCTTCTACGCCTACGACACGGAGCAGCTGAGCGAGCTGGACTTCACCGGCAGCCCGCACCTGGCCGCCGGCTATCTGAAGGGCCCGGACAAGGTGGAGGACGGCGTCGCCTGGTACTACGGCACGGCGGAGCTGAGCTGCGAGATGGCCCTTGACCCGGGCCAGGCGGCGATCGCGACGAAGACGATCGTCGTCACCGTCCGCTCCGCGCAGGAGTCCCCCTACGGAGATCCCCTGGTGGAGATCCCCGGCAGCGGCGAATACCAGAGCGGCCAGACGCTCACGCTGACTGCCCCCGCCGTGGCGCGCTATACCTTCCAGGGCTGGTACTGCAACGGCGAGCTCTATTCCACGGCAACAGAGATCGGCTATGCCCTCACCCTGGACAGCCCCGATGAGGTGGAGCTGGTGGCCCTCTACGCCAGCGATCCCTACATCCCCGGCGATATCAACGGGGACGGGAAGGTGACGGTGGCAGACGTGACGCTGCTGGCGAAATACGTGAAGGCCAAGGGCCAGGGCGTTACGATCGTACCCGGTGCCGGCAACGTGGACGGCAGCGCCGACGGCAGGAT
>JAFZOC010000213.1 GCA_017550765.1 Oscillospiraceae bacterium | reverse complement strand
TCCAGGGAGTTGTTGTTGCAGTAGGCGATGATCTTCACCGGGTACTCGCGGTCGTTGCGGAACTGGAAGTCCGGCTCCGGCCAGCTCACCGTGGCGTCCTGGCCCAGGGGCAGATAGGTCACGCGGAAGTAGTGGTTGGTGCGGCTGACGGTGGTCATGCGGGCATAGAGGGTGGCGCAGTACAGGGTAGAGGACACCTGGCAGATGCCGCCGCCCACCTCCTGGACCACCTCGCCGTTGGAGTAGGCCGCCGCCTCCTCGAAGCCCGCCGCCAGGGTCCGCTGGCCCACGGTGGCGTTGTAGGAGAAGGTCTCGCCGGGCATCAGGATGATGCCGTTGATCTTGGAGACGGCCAGGTTGATGTTGTTGATGCGGGAACGGGAAGAGCCGGAGTAGGAGCTGGTCTGGCTGCCCAGGAGGTCCCGGAACAGCATGCCCTCCAGATCCTCCGCCTTGACCTCAGGCTCCAGGATCTCCAGGGGGATCAGCAGTTCTTCCATGACCTCGGCCTTCTCCCAGAGCTTCTGGGCTTCCGCCGGGTCGAAGGTGCAGCCGATGACTTCCGGCTCGATCTCGAAGTCCTTGTTGAGGAAGTAGGCGTTCTGGGGCTCCACGTTCAGCTGGTCGTACAGGGCCTGGAAATCCGGCATGGCCACGTTGCTGACGATCTCATCGAAGGTCAGGGCCTCCGACCCGTCCTGCAGCGCCTTCAGCATGGCCTCATAGAGCTTGTCCCGGTCCAGATCCATCTGTCCCGCGCCCTTGATGAAGTGCAGGACCTTGTTCTCCTCGTCGATGGTGTAGCTGTCGCCGGCGGTCTTTTTCCGGAAGGCGGCCACCGCCTCGTCGGCCTTGGCCTTGACATAGTCCAGATCCAGCTCGCCTGCCTCCACCGTGAGGGCCGTTGTCTTGATCCGGGCGTCGGCGTACTTCAGGACATTGTCCACCACGTTATTGCCGTGGCCGTAGGAGTAGGCCAGCTCTGCCGCCTCCTCCTCGTTCATGGCCAGGCCCATGCCGGCCTCCTGCCGGTCCAGCTCCACGGACAGGCCCATGGGCAGCGTCACGGTGAGCTTCTTGCCGGAGGCCTCGTCCCAGCCCTCGGCCGCCAGTTTCTTGGCGGTCTCTTCCCGGGTGAGCCCCCCGACCTTGATCCCGTTCACGGTCACGTTGGGGAAGTTGGTCGTGCTGTTGGAGACCTTGAAGCCGATATACGCCCCCGCGACGCCCAGCAGCACCACCAGAGCCAGGATCGCCAGCAGCGCGATCTTCAGCCCCTTGACCACCTTCGCCCAGCCGGCAGCGGCGGCCTTGGCCCGCTCCTGGCGGGCGGCCTCCTTCTGCTCCTGCTCCTTGCGGCGGAGCTTCTCGTCCTCCTCCCGCTCGGCGCGCTTGCGCTCGGCGGCGGCGGCGCGGGCCTGGCGCTTCCGCTCGGCCTCTTTCTCCTCGTCCTCCCGCATCCTGCGGGCGATCCATTCGCGCTTTTCGCGCTCTTCGGCCTCCGCTCTGGCGCGGGCCTCGGCCCGGGACCCGGGGGCAGCGCCCCGGCCCTGTCCGGCCTCGGCGCCGGCGGCGTTCTTCTTTCTATCGTTCTCTGCCACTTGTATCCCTCACCCTGTCTGTCACGATCCGGCCTGCTCGCCGGTCTGTCCTTCGTCTGTCGTCTTGGCGTCGACGCCGTCCGCCGGCGTCTCCGACGCGGCGGTGCGCCGCTTCGTCCTCTCTTCATAGAGCTCGGCGAAGAGCTCCTCTTCTCCCTTGGGCAGGACGATCTCCCGCTCTTTCTTCTCCGCCTCGCCCATCCAGGGGATGCTGTCCACCCGGCCGCTGGCCTGGGCGTCCAGCATGATCGAGATGAGCGTATTGGAGATCAGGAAACCCGGCACGGTGAAGTGCCAGCGTCCGTCGGTCCGCTCCGCCCAGCCTTTCTCGGCAAAGGCCCGCAGCACCTGGCTGATGGGCCGCCAGTCCGACTGGGTCCGGATGCGGTAATCCTCCTCGGAGATGCCCCGGGAGGTGCGCATGGCCAGCATCACATACTCCACGGAGCGCTCCAGGGGGCTGATGTGCTCGTATTCGTCCACGATGGAGACCTTGCGGTCCACGCAGGAGATGTAGCGCTTCAGGTCGCGCACGAAACTGTAGCGCAGGTCGCCCACGCAGGAATGGGCCCCGGGGCCGAAGCCCATGTAATCGTCCAAGTTCCAATACTTCAGGTTGTGCCGAGACTCGAAGCCCGGGGCGCAGAAGTTGGAGATCTCGTACTGCCGGTAACCGTAGCGGCCGAGCATCTCGGCGGCGTAGGAGTACATGTCCGCCTGCTCGTCGTCGCTGGGCAGCAGGGGCGAGCCCTTGTACTCCCGGTACATGGCCGTCCCCTCCTCCAGCTTCAGCCCGTAGCAGCTGATGTGCTCCGGGTGCATCTGCACGATCCTGGCCAGAGACCGGGCCCAGTCGCCCTTGGTCTGGCTGGGCAGGCCGTAGATCAGATCGACGGATATGTTATCGAAGCCGGCGCGGCGGGCGATCTGGAAGGCCAGCTCCGCCTGCTGGAAGTCGTGCCGGCGTCCGATCAGCTTCAGCAGCGCGTTGTCGGTGGCCTGCACGCCCAGGGAGATGCGGGTCACGCCCTCCTGCCGCAGCAGTTTCAGATCCTTCAGGTTCACGCTGTCGGGGTTGCACTCCACGGTGACCTCCGCGTCCAGGCGCACGTTGCCGTTGCGCTTGAGCACGTCGAAGATCTCCATCAGGTGCTCCGCCCCGTAGTAGCTGGGGGTGCCGCCGCCGAAGTAGACCGTGTCCACCTCGTAGTTGCGAATCCCCTTGGCCGACTCCTCCAGATGGTCGATCAGCGCCCGGTGATACTCGGGCATCAGCTGGTCGCAGCCGGCCAGGGAGTAGAAGTCGCAGTAACCGCACTTGCTGGCGCAGAAGGGGATATGGATATAGATGCCAAGGCGAGGTCTCATGTCGATCACGTTCCTTTTCGGCCCCCTGCCGAAGGGGGGCTGGCTGCGGTCAGGCCGACGGGGGCCGGACCTGCTCCCGGCCGCCTCCCCCGAAAGGGGAGACGTGCCGCTCAGAACAGGGCCGCCACCCGCGCGGCGAAAGCGGCGGGGTCTTCCACCTCGACGCCGGCGGTCATCTCCGCCAGGACGTACAGGATCCGGGCCAGCTCCGCGGCCTTCTCCCTGTCCTCGGCGAAGGCGGTCTGCAGGGCGGCGAAGGCGGGATGCTCGGGGTTGAGCTCCAGGATGCGGGTGGCCCGGACCTTCCGCATCTCCTCGCTGGGCCCGCGGCGGAAGAAGCGCTCCATCTCCAGGGTCACGGGGCCCTCGGTGGTCAGGCAGCAGGCCTGGGAGGCGAGCTTGCGGCTCAGACGCACCTTGCTGACGCCCTCGCCGATGGACTCCTTCACGAGATCCAGCAGCTCCCTGTTCTCGATATCCCGCTCCTCGGCGGCCTTCTTCTCTTCTTCGGTCTCGAAGCCCAGGTCGTCGGTGACCACGTTGCAGAAACGCTTGCCGTCCTGCTCCTGGAGGGCCTCCAGCACCATCTCGTCCAGGGGGCTGGTGAGATAGATCAGCTCGAAGCCGCGCTTGCGGACCTGCTCGCACTGGGGCAGGCTCATGGCGTGTTTCACGGTGCTGGCGGTGGCGAAGTAGATGACCTTCTGGCTCTCGGGCATGGCCTCCACGTACTCTTTCAGGCTGACCATCCGGTCCTCGGAGGTATAGAAGAGCAGGAGGTCCCGCAGGAAGTCCTTGTAGCGTCCGTACTCGTCGCAGACGCCCACCTTCAGGTCGTTGCCGAAGTTGCGGAAGAACTCCTCATACTTGGGCCGGTCGTCCCGCATGAGCTTCTCCAGCTCGCCCTTGATGCGCTTCTCCAGGTTCTGGCCGATGATGCGCAGCTGCCGGTCGTGCTGCAGCAGCTCCCGGGAGATGTTCAGGCTCAGGTCGGGGGAATCCACCACGCCCTTGACGAAATCGAAATAGTCATGGACCAGCTTGTCGCACTTCTCCATGATCATGACGCCGTTGGAGTAGAGGGTGATCCCGCCCTTATTGTCGCCGGAAAAGGCGTTTTCATTCTCCTCGCCGGGGACGAAGAGCATGGCCTTGTAGCTGACGGCGCCTTCGGCGCTGATGCGCACCAGGGCGCAGGGATCCTTGCGGTCGCGGTTCTTCTCCTTGTACCACTGGATGCAGTCGTCGTCGGTGACTTCGCTCTTGGAGCGCTGCCAGATGGGGACCATGCTGTTGACGATCTCGTTGGCGACGACCGTGCGATAGGCGAACTTGGGCGATCCGTCGTCGTTCTTCTCGCCGGTGTCGTAGCGCTCCTGGCGCTCCACGTCCATATGGATGGGCCAGCGCACATCGTCGGAGTACTTGCGGATCAGAGCCTTGATCTTCCAGACCTCCAGATAGGAGCCAAAGATCTCCTCCTCGGTGTCGGGCTTGATGTGCATGACGACCTCGGTGCCGACGGTATCCTTCTCGATGGCCTTGACGGTGTAGCCGTCGGCGCCGGAGCTGACCCACTCCACGCCCTGCTCCTCGCCGTACTTGCGGGAGCGGACGGTGACCTTGTCGGAGACCATGAAGGCGGAG
>JAFZOC010000212.1 GCA_017550765.1 Oscillospiraceae bacterium | reverse complement strand
TCAAGGCTTTTCGAAAACAGCATTTTGTGTTCGGCCAAAATGCTCGGCGGGGAAGCGCGGTCAAAAAAGTCCCCGAGGGGACTTTTTTGACAAGCTGAGAGGGAGGACGCGATGCGTCCTCCCTCTCTCATATTTCCCGCAAAACAGGGCAAGCTATCCACATCTTGAAGTGTGAGGCAGAGCTATGATGAAACGCATCGGGAAGCAGACCCTGTTCCTCCCGTCGGCGCCCGGAGCATGCGGATACGCGGCGGTCGTTGGGAAAAAGGAGGGAGACGGCCCGCTGGGGAAGCGGTTCGACTATATCGCCGAGGACAGCTACTTCGGTGAAAAGAGCTGGGAAAAGGCAGAGAGCCTGATGCTGCGGCGCTGTTTCGAGCTCGCATGCGACAAGGCGAAGATCGCGCCGTCCCAGCTGGACTATGTCCTGGCCGGAGATCTTCTGGACCAGTGTGTGAGTTCCGCTTTTGCCATGCGTGAGAGCGCCATCCCCTATCTCGGTCTGTACGGCGCTTGTTCCACCATGGCCGAGAGCCTGAGCCTGGGGGCGCTGCTGCTGGACGGTGGCTTCGCCTCTCAGGTCTGCGCGCTGACCGGCTCGCATTTCTGCTCCGCCGAGCGTCAGTATCGCTTTCCCCTGGAATACGGCGGACAGCGCACGCCCTCTTCTCAGTGGACCGTGACCGGCGCAGGCGCCGTCATCCTGGGAAAAGAGGGCAAGGTCCGCGTCACCCATGTGACACACGGGCGCATCCTGGACGCCGGGATCTGCGATCCCAGCAATATGGGCAGCGCCATGGCACCCGCCGCGTTCGACACCATCCGGGCCTATTTTCATGACACCGGGCGAGGCCCGGAGGACCACGACGCGATCTTCACCGGCGACCTGGGCGCCCTGGGCCACGACATCCTCCAGGCGCTCTTCAAGGCAGACGGAGTGGAGCTCGGGCCCAGGTATATGGACTGCGGCGTGCTGATCTACGATCTTGCTACCCAGGAAGTCAACGCCGGCGGCTCCGGCTGCGGCTGCAGCGCCTCGGTCCTGGCAGGTCATATCCTGCCCGCGATGGAAGACGGTGTTTGGAGCAGGGTGCTCTTTGCCGCCACCGGTGCGCTCATGTCTCCCACCACGGCGCAGCAGGGCGAGAGCATCCCGGGCATCTGTCACGCTCTGGTTTTGGAACGGGAGGGCTGAACGATGGAGATCGTCTGGACCTACGGGAAAGCATTCCTTGTCGGCGGCGCCCTGTGCGTCATCGGACAGCTCCTGATCGACATGACGCGTCTCACCCCCGCGCGGATCCTGACCAGCTATGTCGTGGCCGGTGTGATCCTCGGCGGGCTGGGCCTGTACGGGCCCCTTGCGGACTGGGCCGGCGCCGGCGCCACCGTCCCGCTGACCGGCTTTGGCTGGGCTCTGGCAAAGGGCGTGGAACGAGCCGTTGCGGAAAAGGGGCTCCTGGGCGTCTTTTCCGGCGGCTTTACAGCGGCCTCGGCCGGGTTGTGCGCCGCGGTCTTCTTCGGCTTTCTGATCGCGCTCATCGGCCGGCCGCGGGATAAGAACGGCCGCTCATGAGACAAAAATGGGAACTTCCAAAGAAGTTCCCATTTTTGCGACTATCGAACGTAAGGGGTGGAGCCCCGTCCTCCCTCACGTCCGCCCGCGCGGTCCATCACGCGCCCCTATGGAGCTTTGCCTCCGATCTGAAAAAGAAAGACGAGCAGATCGCTCGTCTTTCCTTTCATCTGCATCGGGCTTTCATCCGTATCGGGGGCCATGCGTCACAGGTTCAGGAGTGCAGCCACAGCGGAACCGGCGAGCGTCGTCTCATACGCGACACTGAACCGGATCTGTCGCCCAAGCTTCCCCTCGATCTCTTCCCGGATCAGCTGCTCCAGCATCGGGCGATAGACACGCCCTTTCTGGACCAGCGAGCCCTCGGCGCAGACGCTGCCCTTCTCCTCGCCGCTGAGGAGCATGATGCCCGCCAGATCCGTGCACATGCAGCGGGCAGAGCGCTCGAACATCGCCGTTGCGATATCGCGCACGAAGGCCGCATCCTCCGCGTTATCGCTCACCCGATCCAGGTCCTCGCCCATAGACCAGGCGTCGATCACGGCGGAGTCGATCCATCCAAGGGCCCTCGCCTTCTCCGCGCTCCCCGCTGAGAGCAGGCCCTCGTCCGCCGCAGATACCAAGATCCTGCGTACCAGCTCTCCCAGATATACGCCGGCCGTCAGCTTCTCAAAATGCTTCTTACCGGGGTCCTTGCTCGCCTCATCCAGCATCCGGTCCAGATCGCCGCGTTCGATGCCGTCGTACATCCCAGACTCCATGTTCACGATCATATGGCGCTCGCTGTCAGATCCCAGCTTGCCGATACGCTTCACAGGCAGGCTGCAGCAGGTATTGGTCCCGGTTCCGCTGACCTGGCCGATCATGCAGCCCTCGCCACGCTTACCGTCGGCAAGACCGCCCAGCAGCACAGCCACGGTATCGTTCAGGATGACGATCTTCTTGCCGCAGACGCCTCGGCGTTCCAGCTCACCCAGGAGCGACCCGCCGACCATCTGCCCTTCGCAGCCGCGGATCACCACTTCCTTATCGATGCGGTGTACCTTCCCGTCCATCTCGGGCGTGATGTCCGCCGAGTAGGAGAAGCAGAAGCCGATCCTGTCCGTCCGGTCCAGCAGCGGCTGCACCGCGTCGGCCACAAAGGAGATGAATCGCTCCCATGTGGTAGGTGTCCCGATCCCGGGCATCTTCCACTTGCGGAGCTCTTCCACATGGCAGCCGTCCGCCTCGAAGCGGACCAGCGCGCAGCGGAAGTTCGTCCCGCCGGCGTCGATCACGGCCACAGGCGAGCCGCAGGGGATCTCTCCCTCGTCGCTGACATAGGTGGGGATCATGGGCATGCTCCCGCCGGTCCCGGCAAGGCCGCGCTCCATCTCCTCCGCTATCTTCACCGCGTCGCGGGCAGGCTGGATCGTCTCGGGATCCATCCCGTGCGCAACAAGGAACCGTTTCGCTCTCTCTCCGATCATCTTTAGACCCTCCGGCTCATTCGATCTTGTATCATGATACCATATTTTCACGTGAAGTAAAGAGGGAAACGATCTCCGCCGTGCAGAAAAAAGAAGAGCACGCTGAGCGTGCTCTTCACAAGGCGTCGGCCAAGCGTCGACACCTTGTGAAGAGCCAAAAACAGGAACTACCGGATCAGTTCCCATTTTTGGTGGAATCATAACCACCAGTGAACTGGTGGTTTGCTCAGACCCTATAAGGGTCAGTACTTGCTGACCCTTAAAAGGGTACTGAAGGTTTACCATCGCATCGATATTACAGGCAGCCGCTATAAGCGGCTGTCTCTTTTTGCCTT
>JAFZOC010000211.1 GCA_017550765.1 Oscillospiraceae bacterium | reverse complement strand
CCTGCAGTTCCTCAGCCGAGAGCTCCCTGCCCTCGCCCAGCATGTCCAGGTACTGTCCGCCGCACATGCCGTCGAGCCCGACGGCGTTCGCCAGATGCTCCGCACAGCGCGCGCGGCGCTCCGCCGGGAGCGACGCGCGCAGGATGGTCCCGAAGGCCTCCGCCTGGAGCGCGTCGCCCGCCAGCGTGGCGGTGCACTCGCCGTAGACCACATGATTGGTGGGAAGGCCGCGGCGGAGCGCATCGTCGTCCATGCAGGGCAGATCGTCGTGGATCAGGCTGTAGGTATGCAGCATCTCGACGGCACAGGCCACAGGCAGCGCCTGTTCCGGGTCGCCCCCCGCGATCCTGCAGAAATCCAGCACCAGGATCGGACGGATCCGTTTGCCGCCAGCCAGCAGACTGTATCGCATGGCATCGGCGAGGCCTCGGATCGGGTATCCCTCTTCACAGAGGAAATACCTTTCCAGGGCAAGATCGATGCGTTCTTTGTATCCGACCGTATCCATCTCAATCCTCATACACGAAGGGGATCTCTTCCGGCTGCCGGTCAGGTCCCTTGCGGATCTTCACGACCTTCTGCTCCGCCTCATCCAGCATCCGGGTGCAGGCGGCCAGCAGTCCCGTCCCCTCTTCGAACAGGGACAGAGACTCGCTCAGGGGGAGGTCGCCTTTCTCCAACCGGCGGACGATCTCATCCAGTCTGCCGAGACAGCTCTCGAAACTCTTTTGTTCTGCCACGCTCATCCTCCTTCCTCCACATGCGTCACACGCAGATCCGCCCTGCCGTCTGCGAAACGCAAATGCACGGCGTCCCCCGCCGACAGCATATGGACGCTCCTGATGGTCCGGCCATCCGGGCCGGACGCGATGGTATAGCCGCGGGAAAGGACCCGCAGCGGGCTCATGGCGTCCAGTGACGCGCCGAGCCGGATCGTCTCCTGTCTCTTGCCGCGGAGCTGTCGCTCCATGGCGACGGTTAGGCGGTCGCGGATCCGGTCAAGATCCATCCTGCGGTCGTCTATCGTTGCGACGGGATCGGAGAAGATGCGTTTGCTCTTCAGGCCGTCCAGGCGCTGACGGAGCATACGCAGTTCCTTCTCCATGGCCTGGCGGCTCCGGATCGTATAGCTCTCCAGTTGCTCGCGCATCTCGCTCTGGTCCGGGACCGCGATCTCCGCTGCGTTGGAGGGCGTGGATGCTCTCCTGTCAGCCACATAGTCTGAGATCGTCACGTCCGGCTCATGGCCGACGGCGGAGATCACCGGGATCTCGGACGCATAGATCGCCCGGGCGACGCGCTCATCGTTGAAGGCCCACAGATCTTCGATCGAGCCGCCGCCGCGGCCTGTGATGATGAGATCCGCCAGGCGGAACTCATTGACATAGCGGATCGCGCCTACGATCTCCTGCGGCGCCTCGACGCCTTGCACCCGGACCGGCAGGAGGCAGATCTCGGTGCTGGGCCAGCGCTGGCCCAGGATGCGGATCATATCGTGGACCGCCGCCCCGGCTGAGGAGGTGACGATCGCGATTCGATGCGGGAAGGCCGGCAGAGGCTTTTTATGTTCCTTGTCGAACAGCCCCTCTTCCGAGAGCTTTCTCTTCAGCTGCTCGAAGGCGATCTGCAGATCGCCCACACCAGCCGGGATCAGCGTGCTGCAGATGAGTTGATAGGCGCCGTCCCGCAGATACACGGAGACGCGTCCCGTGACGATCACGCTCATGCCGTCCTCGGGGCGGAAGCGGAGCTTGCCGGCGCTGCCGCGGAACAGCACGCCGCGCAGACTGCTCTCGCTGTCTTTCAGCGTGAAATAGTGATGTCCCGAGGGGTAGATCTTGTAGTTCGAGAGCTCGCCGCGCACGCAGACCTCTCCCAGCGCGGGATCGCCTTCCAGACGGCGCTTGATATAGCCGTTGAGCTCCGAAACGGTTAGCGTCGTTCTCTCCATCCCGCTCAGGGCTCCTCCGCGGCAGCGGGGCTCTCCGCAGCCTCGTTCGGCTGCGGATCTGGGGCGGAGCCGTCGGGCACGTCCGTCTCTTCGGCGACTGTCTCGCAAACTGCAGTCTCAGCAGGCTCGCCCGGCCTCTCGCCGCGCATGAATCCGCCCAGGACCCCGTTGACGAAAGCGACCACGTCCGCGTCGTCATAGCCCTTGTCCAGCTCGACAGCCTCGTTGATCGCGGCGCCGGCGGGGACGTCCTCCATATACAGGATCTCGCAGATCGCGCAGCGCAGCACGGCCAGCGCAGTCCGGGAGATCCGCTCCGGGCGCCAGCCTTTGGCATAGCGCTGGATATAGCCGTCGATCTCCTCCCGATGCTCGGCGGTCAGGGTCGTCAGGCGGCGGATATAGGCCAGCTGCTTCTCCCCCGGGCGCTCCGCATAGAGCTCGTCCTCTCTGGCAAGGGTCTCATAGTGCTCCGGCGCGAAGAACGCATCCATCAGCTCTGCAGGCTCCTGCCCGGCGGCAGAAGCGGCAAAGCTCAGCTGGATAGCGAGCTCTCTTGCAACGGTCCTTGTCATATCTCCTTCTCCTCTTCGCTCACTTCTCGAAGGCGATGCCTGTCACATGCACGTTGACCTGCGCATCTTCGATGCCCGTCGCGGTCTGGACGGCGGTCAGGACCTTCTCCTGCACGGCCCGTGCGACTTTGACGACATTGCTGCCGTAGGAGACGGTGATGATGGTATCCACCACGATCTTGCCCTCCACGAACTGTACCTTGACGCCTTTGGTGAGCGTTCGGATGCCGATCAGCTCCGCGATCTCAGCGCCGGCGGTGTTGGCGAGCCCTGCGACGCCTTCCACTTCCGTGATGGCGCTGCGTACCATGCTGGAGATCACATCTTCAGAGATGTTGATGCTGCCGTTGGCTTCCTGGCAGCTAATGTAATTCTCACCCATATCGTTCCTCCCGGGATCTGTCCATGTTCGTTCTGTCCCATACGCGGCCCCGAATACGCGGCCGATCGCATCGCACAGCTATTCATGATATTTTAGCACGATCTTATCGAAAAAGGAAGAGCTTTTTTTGTTGTGCGATCTTAGCGTGAACAGCGAGAACGCGGGGAACGGCATCGCCGTGTCCCCGCGCTGGTCCTCAGCCGCGCACTTCGATGATGCTCAGCTGGGAAGCTTCATAATCCGTCTCTCTGCAGATGATGTCGGTGATCTGGGCGACCGCCTCCTCGCTCAGGCCCTCTTCCGGAGCCGGGACCGCCACTGTGATGCTGTTGTCGCCGATGTATACGACACAGTCCACGAAATCCTTTGCCAGGAGCAGGTTCTCGATCTGCGCCTCCTTCATGGAACAGGCTGCCATCGCCGAGATCGCGCTCATGGCCCCGTCGATCGTCTCGCGGGAGGCGCTCTCCGCCGTCGCCGCCGTCTGCAGCAGTTCCAATGCCTCGTCCCGGGAGAGCTGTCTGGTCAGGCGCGCCTCTGCGAAATAGGACGACGCGCCGGCTGCCCGGGCTTCCGCGTATTCGGCGTCTGCAGCGTTGCGCGCCTCGTCCATGGCCTGGACCATCTCCGCATCAGGCTGTCCCCATCGGCGGTTGTACGACCAGTTGAGCGCCACCGCGGCGCAGACGAACAGCAGCACCGCGATCATGGTGATGTTCCGTTTCCTGTTTTTCATGTTCCAAGCTCCTCCTTACCTTTTCTCCGTCATTTTCAGAACGGCGATCTTATCCGAACCGAAGCCAGTATATGAGGCTACCGCTCGGATGATATCCAGTCGTACCTTCGGATCGTTCGCGCCGCGACATACGATCATCGCCCCATTGTCTGAGAGGAGCACCTCCACTTCCCCCACCCCGGCGATCTTGCCGAGCATCTCCTCCAGACGCTCCTCGCTGATCGCGCTCTCGCTCTCCCTCTTCGACGCGCCGGGCAGTATCAGGAGCAGAACGCCCAGGATCAAGATCAAGGCGGGATATCGAAAACGTCCCAGCTTCTCCCGGATCTCCTTAGTCCACGCCATCGTCCCCCCGTTCCTGATGCTGTTCCGGCGAGCCGAACGCATCGTCGATCGCGTCGCAGAGCTGCTGCAGTTCTTCCGGCGCATATTTGCTCCGGATCGTGACGCGCTGTGGCAGCCAGGTCCCGTCATCACGCAGGCAGACGCTCACTTCCACCTGTTCCAATTCCAGTCCCAGCTCTCTGGCTTTGTCCCATATATATGTCTCACAGGCCCGCGCTATGACCGACTGCTGCGCGCTCTCGCGCAGCTTCTCGCTCTCCTGCAGGAAGCGCTCCTCCTGCTCCCGGTAGCTCCGAGCCTCCGTCTGCAGCGAGCTCAGATCGACGCTCCGCAGGCCGCCGACGGCACAGACCAGCAGCACCACAGAGCAGGCCAGAGACAGCATGCGCTTCCCGCTCCCCTCCGGGGCCAGCGACTGGGCGGCGCCGCAGAAGATCGACAGCAGACAGAGCTGCCTGATCCACCCGCCCATCAGGGCACCACCGCCCGCAGGCCTGAAACGATCGACAAAAAGAGCAAGATCGAGTAGCTCCCCACCAGGCCCAGCAGCATCCCGAAGCCTGTCCCCACATCTCCCAGCATGCAGGACAGGCCGCCGGGGCACAGCATCTCTGCCGCGGCAGCCGCCACTTTCAGCGAGAGATGCTCTACCAACAGCAGCGCGAAAGGCGCGATGCAGATAGCGCAGATCCCGATCAGGATCGCGGCGCCCAGCGTATCCCGTATCAAAGCGGCCGCGCTCAGGAGCGAAGCGGAAAGATCCGAGATGGTCCCGCCTATCACCGGCAGCGCCGTCGAGATCACAGTCCGGGTCGTTTTTACAGCCAGCGCGTCCGCGCTGCCGGTCAGTGCGCCGGAGAGGCTCAGAAAGACGCTGAACGCCAAAGTTGTTGCGGTCATGAGCGTTACGATGCACCACTTTGCTGCCCGAGCCGCGGAACGGAGGAGCGGCGCTCCAAAAAGCGCAGCGCTGACCGACAGCGCGAGGAAAGCCCGGATCAGCGGCATGATCAGCGCTCCCGTCAGGCCCATATATACGTCTGCCGCCAGGCAGACCGCCGCATAGCGCGCAGAAGAAGATACGGCAGCGCCGCTGGTCGCTGCAGCGGTGAAGAAGACCGGCAGCGCGACTTTGGAATAGGCCGCGAGCTCATCCAGCGCCGCTATAGCGTCCCCGATGGCGCTCTCCGTCCCTCCCGCAAGAACAGTTCCCGCCACGCAGCAGCCGGCGAGCTGGATCATCTGCGCAGCCTTCTTTTCCGGGCACAGCGCCAGGCCCAGGGCGCAGGCGATCTCGACCCCCAGCAGCATCGTGACGAAGCGGGCTCTGTTCTCCACACGCTGTACGATCGCGTCCCGGAAGCTCGTCCAGAGCCGTTCCACAGCGCCTTTGACATCATAGCTCCCGTCCAGTGCGAGCTCCCCGCAGATCTGTCTCTCCTCCGCGCCCAACGCATCCTCCACTGCGTAGACGTCCGTCAGAGACGCGAGCTCGTCCTCCAGGCCCATATCGCCCGTCTCTCCCCGCAGGAAGGGGCACAGGATCAGGATGCAGATCAAGAGCCTCACACCATCCCTCCGATCGTTCTCATCAGTTCCATCAGCAGCGGCAGTATCGCCGTGAACGCGCAAGCCGTGCCTGCCAGCTCCACAGCCATGGCTGCGGTCCCCTGACTGGCGTCCCGGCAGAGCTCAGACGCAAATCGCGTCACGATCGACACGCCCAGACACTTGAGCACCGGCCCGATCAGCCTGTCGTCCTGCCCGGACAGGTCCCGCAGGAGCTCCCACAGTTTTGCCAGTCCTCCCATCGGGGCCGCGGCCGCGAACAGGATGCAAGCCGCCGCCAAGACTCCCATGAGCAGCGCGATCTCCGGGTCTCTCCGCTTCAGCAAGAGCCCCAGGACCGAGACGGTCAGTGCCGCCGCCGCGGTCCGCATCATCAGTGTCATCTTACAGATCGAACAGGGTCTTGATCATATTGAACAGCTCGCTGATCTTCTGCACCACGATCATGAGCACCACGACCAGCGCCGCGATGGTGGTCATCAGCGCCTGTTCCTCGCGCCCGGAACGCTGCAGCAGGATGTTCAACACCGCGACCAGGATCCCCACCGCGGCGACTTTGAAGATCAGATCGACGTCCATGGCCCTCCTTACAGCAATACGATGGTGAGCATCAGCGCCGCAGCTGCGCCCAGGCCCAGGCAGAGACGGCGGTCCTCCGGGTATCGCTCTTCCGCCCGCGCGAGGCTCTCCCGCAGACCGTCGCGGCGAGCCAGCAGCTCCGCAGTCTGATCCTCCAGCTCCATACGCCCCAGGATCTCTCCCAGGCACAGCAGCGCCTCCCGCTCTCCTGCCTCCAGCGGCTCCGTGCATGCGTACACACAGGAGCTCCAGATATCGGTGAAGCGCTCTTCTCCCAGGCGTTCCATCTCCGTGCCAAGGCTCTCGAAGAGCAGTCTTGCAGCCCCTGAGCTTCTCGCTTCCAGGTCACAGAACAGGCGCGGCAAACTCGTCCCGCGCAGAGCCAGTTCCCCCTGGAGAAGGGTCATGCCGTCGGAAAGATCGCGCAGCGAGCATATCCTCTCTCGCCGTCTCTTCAGCTCCAGGGCCGCCGTCATGAGGCAGCTGCAGGACAGCAGCACGATCCCAAGGAGCCTCACGCCGGGATCTCCTCCAGTCGATAACTGCGGCCCTTCCCGTTCCCTTCGATACAGAGCGCCAGCGAGAACGCGCCGGAGGCCAACAGATCCCGGAGACCGGGCCGTCGTCGGAGCTCTGCGACCGAAGGGGCATGGACGCTGGCCAGGATCCCGGTGCCGGAGCCGACCGCGGTGAAGACCGCACGCATCTCGTCTGCCGATGCGATCTCGTCCATGGCCAGGATCTGGGGCGACATGCTGCGCAGGAGCATCCGGGCCGCAGCCGCTTTATCCATCCCGGTGAGCACGTCCGTGCAGGGGCCAAGATCGAACTGCTGGACAGCGCCGTCCTTGGCCGCGATCTCGTTGCGTTCGTCCGCTACGCAGATCCGGTAGCCCCGTTCGGATAGCAGTCGGATCAGCTCTCGCAGAGCCGTGGTCTTCCCGCCTCCCGGTCGGGAGAGCAGCAAGGTGTTTCGGAACGCCGGATCCGCGATGCAGCCGATCGTAGCGTCACAGATCCCGCGCCGCTCCCGCGGGATGCGGATCGCCAGCGAGCTCAGTTCCCGAAAGCCGTTCACGACGCCGTCACGCCGGATCGCCGTGCCGCACAGACCGATGCGCAGTCCGTGATAGCACCAGTACCCTTCCGCCAAAGCGCCGGCTGCCGTGTGGATCGACGCAGCCGTCGCTTTTTCCAGCACGCGAAGGAGGAGCTCTTCATCCACTCTCTCTTCCGCAAAGGGCGCTTCGCGTCCCTCCGCCAGATAGCTCGGAGGGCGGCCGACCCGCAGCCGCAGTTCCTCGGCATCCTTCGGGATACGCTCTGCTGCACGCGCGCGTAAGCTTATCGGCAGGAGGCCCAGTCCTCTTTCCAGGCTGTCCATCTCATCACTTCCTGGGGCAAGTCTATGGCCTGTGGTCCGAAATGATGCTTGAAAGATCGCCGCTCATGTGCTATGATCAACAAGGTATAAACTGAAGATATCTGGAGGGATAGCCATGTTGTTCGGAACACTGATCGGACTGTCGATCGAGAGCAAGATCATGCTTGCCGGCTTTATCGTGCTGGCAGGTTTTCTTTGGAGCTACCTTTTTTTGCGGCAGATCTGCTTCAATTTCATCATCGCGTACCCGATGATCCGCAAGATGAACAGCATACAGGACGATCTGATCGCAGTTGGAGCAAAGAGATATACGAACGTCTCCGTCGTCGCGACTTCCATCATCGGCGGGATCTTTCTGGCGCTGGCGATCTGGCTGTGCCTTCGTCCGGGTCGGTACTATCTTCTCATCTCTTTCATCGGCGGAGCAGTCACAGCGCTCGTCCTTTTCTTGCTGCGCATGTCTCCCAGCAATAAAGAGGTGTTCGATCTGTTTGCCGGAGCCTATTATCGTTTCGTCCCGGACGACGAGCTTCGCACCATCCTTGCGAACAAGGAGTATAAAAAGATCCGCCCTCGCCTGCATGATATGGGCATCTCCGGGACCTTCATCCCCGAATTCAAAAAATGACCGGGAATACAGCATCCCTGTGCTGTACACCGATCTGCCCCGCTTTTCGGATGAGACACCTCCTCCGTGAGGCGGGGCGTTCCTTGCGCATGGATCCCCTTGTGCAGTTCTGGAGCATCTCGGTCTTGCTTTCCGAATGCATCTGGTATAACATGATGATATGATGTCCTGTGTCCGATCATTTCGGAGCGAACGAATATGGAACAAGTGAGGAACGAACATGGAAAAAGCAAAGAGCATCCATCTCGTTGCCCTTGATGGGCATAGTCTGACGCTGGACAGCTTTATCGCAGTCGCGCGCTTCGGCGCTGCGGTGGAGCTGACAGAGCCCGCGCGGGAGGCGATCCGCCGCTCCCGCGCACTGGCGGAGAAGATCATGGAGGAGCACCGCGTCGCCTACGGCATCACGACCGGCTTCGGGGATTTCGCCAAGGTGGCCGTGCCGGACGATATGAGCAGTGCGCTGTCCACCAACCTGATCTTGAGCCACTGTGTGGGCACGGGCGAGCCCTACAGCGTTGAAGTCGTACGCGGGATGATGCTGCTTCGCGCCAATGCGCTGTGCGCAGGCGTCAGCGGCGTCCGGCTCGAGCTGGTGGAGAAGCTCGTAGAGCTCCTGAACGCGGATGTGGTCCCCGTGGTGCCGGAGAAGGGATCGCTCGGCGCCTCCGGCGACCTGGCGCCACTCTCCCACATGGGCCTTGTGCTCCTGGGCCGGGGCGAGGCCTGGTATCGAGGCGAACGTCTGCCAGGAGCAGAGGCGCTGGACAGAGCCGGGATCGTTCCGCTGGACAGTCTCGTGAGCAAAGAGGGCCTTGGGATCACCAACGGCACCTGCGCCATGACCAGTGTCGGCGCGTTGTCGCTCTATGATACCATCCACGCCGCAAAACTGGCGGATCTCATCGGAACGCTGACCCTGACCGCTCTCGCCGGCCAGCTCAATGCCTTTCAGGACCGGGTCCATCAGGTCCGCGGCCAGGAGGGGCAGATCCGGGTCGCCCGGAACATCCGCCTCCTGACGGAGGGCTCGGAGATCCTGCGGCGCGCCCAGGGCGACCGGGTCCAGGACGCCTACGCCCTGCGCTGCATGCCTCAGGTCCACGGCGCCGTCCGTGACGCTCTGGCGTTCATCAAGTCCCGTGTGGACATCGAGCTCAACGCCGTAACGGACAACCCCCTCATGTTCCAGGAGGACGAGGCTGTGATCTCCGGCGGCAACTTCCACGGGGAACCCATGGCCCTGCCCTTCGACCTGCTGGGCATCGCCTGCGCGGAACTTGCCGGGATCTCCGAGCGCCGTACCGAGCGCATGGTGAACGCCGCCCTGTCCAACGGGCTCACGCCCTTCCTCACCACAGAGGGCGGCATCAACAGCGGCTTCATGATCGTCCAGTATTCCGCCGCCTCCATGGTGTCGGAGAACAAGGTCCTGGCCCATCCGGCCAGCGTGGACTCCATCCCCTCCTCCGCCAACCAGGAGGACTTCGTCTCCATGGGCACCACTGCCGCCCGCAAGTCCAGGCTCATCCTGGAAAACACGCTCTCCGTCTTGGCCTTCGAGCTGCTCACAGCCTGCCAGGCCGTGGACATCCGACGCCGTCTGGGGACCCACGGGCAGGGCCTCTCCCCTGTCCACGAGGCGGTCTTCGAGCATGTGCGCGAAAAGGTGGCCTTCATGGAGGTCGACCGGGAGCTCTGGCCGGACATCCGGGAGATCGAAAAAATGGTCCGCAGCGGCGAGCTGCTGGAAATCGCGGATGAGATCCTTCCGGAACTGGAATGAGCCTGTAAACAGCAAAAAAGAGCTGCTCTCGCAGCTCTTTTTTGTTTGGATCCTTCTCAGAACAGCCCCGAGATGACCCCGTTGGCGTCCACGTCTATCCGTTCGGCCGCGGGGACCTTCGGCAGGCCCGGCATGGTCATGATATCGCCGGTATAGGCCACGATGAAGCCGGCGCCGGCACAGACCTTCACATTGGACACCGTCACGGTGAAGCCCTCGGGCGCGCCCAGCAGCTTCGGGTCGTCGGAGAAGGAATACTGGGTCTTCGCCATGCAGACCGGCAGATCTCCGAAACCCAGCGCCTCCAGTTCCGCCGCCTTCTTCTTCGCCGCCGGCAGCATCAGCAGGTGCTTGGCGTGATAGATGCGTTTCGCGATCGCGCGGATCTTCTCCTCGATGGGCTGGTCCAGCGCATAGGTGAAGCCGAAGCTGTTCGGCAGTTCGCACAGCCGCACGACCTCCTCTGCCAGGGCCACGCCGCCTTCGCCGCCCCTGGCCCAGACCTCACTGAGCGCCACGTTGACGCCCAGCTCCCGGCACTTGGCTTCGACGAGCTCAAGCTCCGCCTCGGTGTCCGTGGGGAAGCGGTTCAGCGCCACCACGCAGGGCAGGCCGAAGACCTCCTTGACGTTGCGCACATGCTGCAGCAGGTTGGGGAGGCCCTTCTCCAGCGCGCCCAGATCCTCGCGGCCCAGGTCCGCCTTGGGGACGCCCCCGTGATACTTGAGCGCGCGGACCGTGGCCACGACGACCACCGCCGAGGGGTGGAGCCCCGCCATGCGGCACTTGATGTCCACGAACTTCTCAGCGCCCAGGTCTGCGGCGAAGCCCGCCTCGGTCACGGTGTAGTCGCTGAGCTTCAGCGCCATGCGGGTGGCCGTCACGCTGTTGCAGCCGTGGGCGATGTTGGCGAAAGGACCGCCGTGGATGAAAGCGGGGGTGCCTTCCAGGGTCTGCACCAGGTTGGGCTTGATCGCGTCTTTCAGCAGCGCCGTCATGGCGCCCTCGGCTCTCAGGTCGTGGGCGGTGACGGGCTCCCCTTCATAGGTATAGCCCACGATGATCCGGGCCAGGCGCGCTTTCAGATCCATGAGGTCGGAGGCCAGGCACAGCACCGCCATGATCTCGCTGGCCACGGTGATCTCGAATCCGTCTTCCCGCGGGACGCCCTGTATCCGGCCACCCAGGCCGTCCACGATATGGCGCAGCTGCCGGTCGTTCATGTCCACGGCGCGTTTCCAGGTGATGGCCTTGGGGTCGATGCCCAGGGCGTTGCCCTGCTGGATGTGGTTGTCCAGCAGGGCAGCCAGCAGATTGTTGGCCGCGCCGATGGCGTGGAAGTCACCGGTGATGTGGAGATTGAGGTCCTCCATGGGCACCACCTGGGCATAACCGCCGCCGGCGGCGCCGCCCTTG
>JAFZOC010000210.1 GCA_017550765.1 Oscillospiraceae bacterium | reverse complement strand
GTGCCGCAGCACGGCCATGGCCATCCGCATCTCCTGCACGACTGCCGTGCAGGGGAGATCGACGCGGTGCGGGGATGCGCGCCTTTATGCCTCCGGCTCGTCCGCGGGAGCGTCGTCTCCTGGAGCCTCGTCCGCGGGAGCGTCGTCGGCAGGCGCCTCGTCCGCGGGGGCGTCGGACCCTGCCGGAGCCTCGGGCGCCTCGCCCTCGGCGGGCTCGGCAGCCTCGCTCGTCGGCTCCTCCGCGTCCTCTTCGTCCCTGTCCTCCAGATCCTCCGGCAGCACGGCCATCAGATCCTCCTTGGTGGGGGCTTCCATGGCGGCCAGACGGTTGGACTGGCGCACGATCATATCCTCGAAGACGTTGCGCACGTCGCGGCCGTTGCCGAAGTTGGGGCCGCGGAACTCATAGAGCCGGGTGAAGTACTCCTCGGCGGCCTTCTCCGCCTCGGGCGTGAGGGCGTAGCCGTTCTTCTTGCAGCGGCTGCGGAACATGGCCATGAGCTGCTCCCCGTTGTAGTCGGGGAAGTAGAAATACTTGTTGAAGCGGGAAGCCAGGCCCGGATTGGAGGTCAGGAACTTCTCCATGGGCCCGGTGTAGCCGGCCACCACCACGATCAGGTCGTCCCGATGGTCCTCCATGGCTTTGAGGAGCGTCTCGATGGATTCGCGGCCGAAGTCGTTCTCGCCGCCGGAGGAGAGGGAGTAGGCCTCGTCGATGAAGAGGACGCCGCCCAGGGCGGACTTGATGACCTCCTGGGTCTTCAGAGCGGTCTGGCCCACATAGCCCGCCACCAGGCCCGAGCGGTCCACTTCCACCAGCTGGCCCTTGGACAGGACGCCGATCGCGGCGTAGAGCCCGGAGATCAGGCGCGCCACGGTGGTCTTGCCGGTGCCGGGGTTGCCCATGAAGACCAGGTGCAGGCTCATGGGGGGCACGGGCAGGTCGTTCTGCTGCCGGAGCTTGCGCACCTTCACCAGGTTCATCAGGTCCTTGACGTCCTTCTTCACCTCTTCCAGACCGATCAGATCCTCCAGCTCGGCCATCAGCGTGTCGAAGTCGGGCTTCTCGGCCTCTTCGGTCTTGGCCTCGGTCTTGGTCTCGCCGCCGGAGGTCTGGGGCTTGGGCGCGTCGACGGGAGCGGAAGGCCTGTCGGTCTTCCCTTCGTGCTTCTGCTGGAAGCTGGGCTCGCCGCTGGTCACATAGTCCAGGGGGTCCAGGCCCTCCCGGGTCTTCTTCACGCCGCTGGCGTCGCAGATGGCGCTGAGGCGGTCGGTGCACTCGGTGATGTAGGCGGCCTCGGCATAGCTCACGTCGTCGTCCACCGCGGCCAGGTACAGCAGGATGTTCGTCAGCATCCGCACGAAGGTGCGGGAGGTCTCGCTGCCGCGCTTGGCGTCGGTCTCCGCCAGGTCCCAGAAGAAGACCGGCGGCATGAAAGCCTCGTCCTGGCAGATGGAGCTGGTGAGGCTCCACAGCAGCCAGTGGGGCCGCGGCTGGCTGCGGGAGTAGATCTGGTCGGCCATGGCCACATGGCGCTCGCCGATGCTGCCGGCCTTGCTCCAGAGACCCATGGCGCACTTGGTCATGAACTTGTCCAGCTCCGGGGCCAGCTCGCTGCGGCCCAGGCGGTAGAAAGCGTCGGTGTTGGCCAGATAGATCTTATGGAACTCCTCGGGGGAGCGGTTCCAGGTGGTGGGCATTGGGCATCTCTCCTGTCTGTATTTCGTCTTACCCATTATAGTACAGATCTGCGCCTAGTCAAGTAGATGATCCAGATCTGCGCCCGATCGGGCCCGGATACGGTCCCCCGCGATGTCCCGTCGTTCACCTTCTGCCCTTCGGGCGGCCCCGCCCCCGGGGCATCCACGCCACGCCGCAGCGCTGCGCTGTCTCCCGCAGGCTCTCGCCGGGCCCGG
>JAFZOC010000209.1 GCA_017550765.1 Oscillospiraceae bacterium | reverse complement strand
CCCTCATACTCGGGCTTGAGCAGGTCCTGCCAATCCTGGGGAGCCTCCAGGCCCAGGCGGGTCAGCTCATCGGTGTTGACCATGAAGCCCAGGATGCCCTTGTAGATGCCGTACCACATGCCGTCGGGGTGCTTGTACATGTCGCTGGTCAGATGGGAGGCGTTGGCAGCCGCATAGGGCTCCAGCAGGCCTTCGGCCGCGACCACGTTGTAGGGGTCGGTGGTGCCGCCGAACCAGACGTCAGCGGAGGGATTGCCGTTCTCCTCTTCGATCTTGGCCTGGACCTCGCCGGTGGACAGGCGCTGATAGGTGGTCTTGATGCCGTAGAGCTCCTCGAAGTGAGCGCAGGCGGCAGCCAGATACTCCTCCTCGCAGGAGCCGTAGACGACCAGCTCGCCCTCGGCCTTCGCCGCGGCGACCAGATCGTCCTCCGCAGCCGGCTCGTCAGCCTTGGGCGCTTCGGTCTGACCGCCGCAGGCGGCGAGAGCGAACACCATGGCCAGCGCCAGCAGCAGCGCGAACAACTTCTTCATGTGTTTTGTCCTCCTCTTCATATTTCCCGGATGAGCCGGGAGCTTTGCCCCGCCGGACGCCGGACGGGCCGGCGCGCTTTGGGACTATAGGGTATTATACTCCTCTCGTTTTGCTTTGTCCACCGGCGATCCTACGGATATTGGAAGTGTTTTTGTACAAATATCTCAGATCCCTTTTGTGAAAAAGAGCAAGATCTGGACGATCTCTCCTTACAAGAAGAGCAGCTCCCCTGCCGGAGAGCTGCTCTTTTTTGATCGGGAGCGCACGCTCAGTAGTTCTCGTCGGGAGCGCCTTCGGCGTGCTCCAGTTCCATGGCGAGCTTCACGATGCGGCTGGTGCCCAGGCGCTCCGCGCCAAGCGCGATGAAGTCCTCGGCGTCCTGGATCGAGGAGATGCCGCCGGCGGCCTTGACCTTGACCTCGGGGGCCACATTGGCGCGCAGGAGGGCCACGTCTTCCCGCGTGGCGCCGCCCTTGGAGAAGCCGGTGGAAGTCTTGATGAAGTCCGCGCCGCAGTCGCTGACGATGTGGCAGAGCTCGATCTTCTCCGCCTCCGTGAGCAGGCAGCACTCGATGATGACCTTCAGGATCTTGCCCTTGGTGGCCTCGCGGACAGCGGCGATATCCCGGCGCACGCCTGCCCAGTAGCCGTCTTTGACCATGGAGACGTTGATGACCATGTCGATCTCGTCGGCGCCTTCCCGGATGGCCTCCGCCGCCTCGAAAGCCTTGACCTCAGAGGTGTTGTAGCCGTTGGGGAAACCGATGACGGTGCAGAGGGTGAGCCTGTCGCCCACATACTGCTTGGCCCCGTGGATATGGGCGGGGGGGATGCAGACGCTGGCGCAGTTATAGCGGATAGCCTGGTCGCAGAGGGCGCGGATCTCTTCCGCAGTGCAGTCCACGCGCAGGAGGGTATGGTCGCATTTCGCAAGGATCTCTCTGATGTCCATGGGAACTCTCCTTTACTGAAGTGATGACAGCATTATACCTGTTTTTCTCCGCATATTCAAGCCCCGGGAGCACATAGAGTGGAGCATCATCATAAGAACAGGAAGGACACGCTCATGGAAAGATCTCTCGAGGCCAATGTGGTCAGGCTCTGCGGAGCGCTGGCCGGCAAGCCCGCATGGTCCCACGAGACCCGCGGTCAGGGCTTCTATCTGTTCCCCCTGGAAGTCAGGCGCCTCTCCGGCAATACCGACACGCTCCCCATCGTGGTGCGCCAGGAGCTCCTGGAGAGCCTGGCGCTGCAGGATGCCTGTCGCATCCTGGTCCAGGGGCAGCTGCGCAGTTTCAACGACCATCGCGGCACCGGGCCGCGTCTGGTCATCAGCGTCTTCGCCCAGGATCTGGCCTTCAGCGACGAGGAGGACCAGGACCTGGTGCTCCTGTCCGGGAGCCTCTGCCGCCCGCCGGTCCTGCGCCGCACGCCCCTGGGCCGCGAGATCTGCGACCTGATGCTGGCCGTGCCGCGGCATTACGGCCGCTCGGACTATCTGCCCTGCATCTGCTGGGGGCTGAACGCCCGCCGCGCAGCGGGCTGGGCCACGGGGCAGAAGCTCTGTCTGGAGGGCCGCCTCCAGAGCCGGGCCTATCTCAAGCAGACGCCCGAGGGGCCCCATCAGCGGACGGCCTACGAGGTCTCCGTCAACGAGATCGAAGCGGAGAGCTGAGCCGTCGGGATTGCCGCCGGCCGCAGGCAAAGAGCGCGACCGCATCAGCAGGGCGATGTCTGCTTTATGTAAACCGTTGATCTGCCGTCCTCTTTAGAAATAGTGGCATCCTTCCCTGCTCGTTCGCATCGCATTGTATTATGTTTACTTATTTATGTAAACTACTCTCCCGCTCCTCCGGTCTCTTCTCCGCCCTGTGCAGGGCGGCGGAGAGACCGGGGGCTGCCTGCGCCCGTGTTGTTTTGTTATGTAAACTATTCTGCGCTCTGTCCCGTTCTGCGCCGCGTATGGCTCCGGTCCGCCATCATCGTCTGTACCCCTTCTCCCCCAGCGCTCCCACGCTTACACAGCGCACTTTCTGCCGGGTGGGCACTAGTTTTGTCGGATCTCTTGACGGCATCTCTCGCCTGCGTTATGTTGACTGATGGAGGTGGTCTTCTTGAGAAAACACGCGTTCCTGCTCTCCTTGTGCCTGGTGATGGTGCTGCTGGCGAACCTGCGTCCCTGCTACCGCGTGACGGTGGCCGGGCAGACCCTCCCCGGCCGCTTCAGCTTCCGCCAGACCGAGGACTGCGCCGCCGCCGCGCGGGAGACTGCGGAGGAGATCCTGTCCGACAGCGCGGCGGAGCTCTCTCTACACCGCAGCTTCCGTCTGAGCTTCCGTTCTCCCGACGGCGACACGGCCGCCCTCACCGACGCGCTGATCTGCTCCGTTCGGGGGGTGCGCGTCTCCGACGCGGTCTGGGTCAACGGCACCCGCCTGGGGACCGTGGAGGACGGGGAGGCGCTCTGCGAGGCGCTGCGCAGCTCGATCCTGGGGCAGATGCCCCACGCTGCCGTCTCCGGGAACATCAGCGGGAAGCTGGAGCTCCGCCGGGTCTACACCCGCTCCGGCAGCGATACGCCCATCGACGACATGGTCCTGCTGATCTGCGGCATGGCGCCGGTCATCTACGTGGACGAACAGGGACGCCTGGCCTGAGCGCGGCGTCGCGAGTTGCGGGCAATTACAAATAGTATAGATAGATAAACAGAGCGGTGGATCCGGGTCTCGGGTCCTCCGCTCTGTTTTCCTTTCGATGGACTTGTTTTTGTGATCGAGGCCTGCTGCCTGCCGTGGCTCCAGCTCATAGTCGCCCCGTCGTACCATACGGTCGGGTCCCCGATCGCGTCGTAGGTGATCGTGCCGCCGTTGTAGGCAGTCAGCAGATCCGGCCACTGGGCGTTGCCGTCTAGGGATCCTGTGGCTCTTCAAGCATCACTCTCTGGTGGCAACAGGCTGTTTTTCACGAGCTGATCTGATCCGGTATCCCTTACCTCCTCTACAGTCCAGCAGAAATGCACTTTAAAGTCATTATAGCACTCTTCACATATCCATGCTTTGCTGATTGGATCAAAATATGCATACGAAGGAGATCCTGCTTTTCCGTCAAATACCCTCCAGCAAAACTCGCATTGATCATGATCCTTAACGCACAACGCACGGGAGAATCTTCTGTGTTGAAGGCGCTTATTCAACAGGTAGCCTTCTTGCCCTAGAATTCTCCAGTCTTCTCTCCACGTTCCCTTCCAATTGGGAGCTGGTAGCCATGATTTTTCAGTTTTTTCCATTCGATCACCTCAACAGATCATGGCAAAGAGAAATACAAAGAAGAACTTTTACTCTTCCAACTACCATTTCATTATCTTCCGATAGGCCGATCTCAACAATGTCGCGTATTCATGGCTGTTCTAATATCATAACAGAATAATGGGCCGTCGAATGTCTTGTCTTTCGCTGAGATATATCTGGCAGCTTGCTCAATATTTTCGAGGCACATTTGAACTTTTGTTTCTTCCGGAGCGCGGACAAAGACCTCATAATCTATTTGCAACCTAATATCCGCATATTGTCGCTTCAAGCTTACATATTTCCGCTCTTTACAAAACCCATTATTCAACACTTCTTCAGGAACACAGATCGGAATAATGGATATTCTCTTCAACTGAGATGAATACTTGCAGATCTGAAGATCACCCATTTCATTCATTACTGTGTTCAAGATCTGCATGATCATTCTGGCAGCTGGTACATATGCTTCTGTACTCATAAAGAGGCCTGGTCGATATATACAAATATCTTTTGAAGGTACAACTTTGATCCTTTTCGGTCTTCCACCGCTATAGGTATTTAGCACATCAATTGTAATTCCATTGTTAGCGTACTCTTCCACATGGTAAATATTTAAGTTTGACCTTGACAATACATATTCTAACACAGGGAATCTATCGAGGACCACGCCTTCCTCATCCGAATCCGTCTCTTCGTAGTCAAGCACCAACATCTTTAGTTCTCTCAGGGTGTACAATGTTTCTAGTCCAGTTTGGCTGGCTACCCCACTTGTCAATATCAGTGTATAGATGTGCTGGAATAGATCTAAATACTGTAGATCACACAAGCTGATCTGAACATGGGATACAGTTGAGTAATGATCGCGTATTTCTTCTATTTCATCTTCATCGATCGTAGAGATCTCAAGAACATCGACCGTAATTCCATTGATCGTTTTTTTCTCCCATTTCATAAGAGGCCTCATGATTCCTTTACCAAGATGATCAAGTCCTAACTGCTTGCAGTAGATACCCGCCAATGATCTCCCGCCCAAGCCACGATTTCTCGATCGTATAACGTTCGACAGGGCAAAAAGGTTTCGCTCTTTCCGCCGGGAGATCGTGGGGCAGCGAGGTCGGCGAGGATGCCGGTGGCATCGAGGATCTTGCCCCCGGCGTTGGAACGGCTCCTCCCGGATGCACGCGCCGCTCAGCGCAGCAGCTCCTCCGCCGCCGACTCGCCGTACAGGGCGAGGCCCCCCGCGCGCAGCAGTTCCGCCGTGACGCCGTCCCCCGGGATCAGCACGCCGCTGAAGCTGCCGTCGTAGATCCTCCCGCTGCCGCAGGAGGGGCTGCGCTCCTTCAGCAATGCCAGCCGGCAGTCCTCCGCCCTGGCGGTCTCCAGAGCAAGGGCCGCGCCGCGGCGGAAGGCCTCCGTCACATCCCGGCCGTCCCGGGCGATCACGGCGCTCCCCCGGCGCTCGCTGGGGGTCCGGGGCGTAGGCAGGCCGCCGTCCGACTCGGGACAGACGGGCACCAGGCGGTAGTGCTCCGCCAGGGCCGCGATGCGCTCCGCCGGCAGGGCGTTGTTCCCGCCGTCATACTTGCAGTCCCTGCCCAGCAGGCAGGCGCTGATCAGAAGGGCCGGGCGAGGGCTCATCCCCGCGCCTCCAGCTCCTCCAGAGCTCCGGCGTAGACCGACCGGGTGTGCTCGTTGAAGCAGACCATGGACACCTGGCGGATCGACGGGTGCTCCGCCAGGAAGGCCGCGATGGTCTCCAGGGCGATCGGGGCCGCCTTTTCCAGGGGGAAGTGATAGACGCCGGTGCTGATGGAGGGGAAGGCCAGCGTCTCACAGCCGTGCTCTGCCGCCAGTTCCAGACTGGAGCGGTAGCAGGAGCGCAGGAGCTCCTCCTCGCCGTAGCCGCCGCCGTGCCAGACGGGGCCGGGGGTGTGGATGATGTAGCGCACGCCCTGGGCCTCCAGACGATAGGCCCGGGTGATCTTGGCCTTGCCCGTGTCGCAGCCGTGGAGCGTTCGGCACTCCGCCAGGAGCTCCGGCCCGGCGGCACGGTGGATGGCGCCGTCCACGCCGCCTCCGCCCAGCAGGGAGCAGTTGGCCGCGTTCACGATGGCGTCGACGCTCTGGCGGGTGATGTCGCCCCGGACGATCTGGATCTTCTGCATGGGGATCCTCCTTTTCTGGCTCTGGCCGGTGGGGACAGAGCGGTGGTGGTATATATCGTGGTATGACAGGAAAGGGAGCTCCGACAGGGGCTCCCTTTCCATCCTATCCCGGTCTGCTTTTCAGTCCACGCGGATGGCGATCTGCCCGCCCTCGGCAGAGAGGCCGATGCGCTGCACGCCCTGGCCGCGCTTGGCGATGATCTTGGCGGCGATGCTGTCCTCGATCTCCTTTTGGATCAGGCGGCGCAGGTTCCGGGCGCCGTAGGTGACGGAATAGCCCTTCTTCACCAGATGGTCCAGCACCGACTCGTCCCAGCTGAGCTCGTAGTTGCGCTCCTTCATCACCTGGCGCAGCTCCTCCAGCATGAGGGCGGCGATGTCGCGGAAGTTGGCCTCCGTGAGCTGCTCGAAGCAGATCACCTCGTCCACGCGGTTGATGAACTCCGGCCGCAGGAACTCGCCCAGGGCCTTCATGGCCCGCTCCCGGCTCATATCCGAGAGGGTGCCGCCGAAGCCCACGCTGCCGCTCTTGTTGTTGGAGCCGGCATTGGTGGTCATGATGATGATGGTGTTCTCGAAGTTGATCGTGCGGCCCTGGGCGTCGGTGATGCGGCCGTCATCCAGGATCTGCAGGAGGATGTTCATCACATCCGGGTGGGCCTTCTCGATCTCATCGAAGAGCACCACGCTGTAGGGCTTGCGGCGGATCTTCTCGGTGAGCTGGCCCGCCTCGTCATAGCCCACATAGCCCGGGGGGGACCCGATGATCCGGGACACGGAGAACTTCTCCATGAACTCGGACATATCCAGACGGATCAGGCTCTCGGGGTCGCTGAACATATCCTCGGCCAGGCGCTTGACCAGCTCCGTCTTGCCTACGCCCGTGCCGCCTACGAAGATGAAGCTCACGGGCTTGCGCTTGACCTTCAGCCCCACGCGGCTGCGGCGGATGGCCGCGCAGACCGCGTCCACGGCGGCATCCTGGCCCACGATGTGCTCCTTCAGGCGCTTATCCATCTGGGCGAGACGGTCCAGTTCATCCTCCTTGATGCTGGAAGCCGGGATCTTGGTCCACAACTCGATCACCCGGGCCAGACCGTCCACCGTCAGGGCGGGGCGGCCCTTGGCGTCCAGCTCCCGGAGCTCCTGCTCCAGCTGCATCTCCCGGCTGCGCAGCTTCGCGATGCGCTCATAGCGCTCCTCCAGCTTGCCGGGATCCGTCTCCCGGTCGTCGCTCATGAGGCCCTCGCGCTCGTAGCGCACGTCGTCCAGTTCCCGCTGGGAATACATCCGCTTGCGGATGTTCGGGTCCCGCAGCTCCACATCCGAACAGGCCTCGTCGATCAGGTCGATGGCCTTGTCGGGCAGGAAGCGGCCAGTGATGTAGCGTTCGGAGAGCAGCACCGCCTGGCGGCACATCTCCGGGGAGATGCTGACGCCGTGGTGGTCTTCATAGTAGTGGGCGATTCCCTTGAGGATCTGGATGCTGTCTTCGATGGAGGGCTCGTTGACCGTCACGGGCTGGAAGCGCCGCTCCAGAGCGGAGTCCTTCTCGATATGCTTGCGGTATTCGGTGAAGGTGGTGGCGCCGATGACCTGGATCTCGCCCCGGGACAGGGCGGGCTTGAGGATGTT
>JAFZOC010000208.1 GCA_017550765.1 Oscillospiraceae bacterium | reverse complement strand
GGGCGCGGTCCCGGCGGGCGCGCCGGCGGGCGCTCCCGGGAGAGCGGGGAGCCCGCCGCGCAGACGGCCCAGCAGCAGCAGGACCAGCACGGCGGTCGCGGCGGCGTAGCAGATCTTCCGCCAGCGCCTGCGCCGGGAGGAACGCTCCTCTTCCTCGGCGGGGCGGACGCCCGGGAATTCCTCCGGCGGCGGGACGATCTCCGGCGCGGGGGCCGGCAGTTCCTCCGGCGGGAGGCTCAGCCCCTCCGCCGACAGCGTAGGCGCCGCCGACGGGACGGACAGCTCCTCGGGCGGGAGGCTCGGATCGTGATCGTTCCTCATGGCGGATCAGACCCGGTGTACGTCCACCTGGGGGAAGGGGCACTCCACGCCCAGCTTCCGGAAGCCCAGCAGCAGCGCGCGGTTGAGGACGCGGGCGCCGGTATAGATCTTGTCCTCCGGCACCTCGGCGATGAAGCGCAGGCTGATCCCGGACTCGCCCAGGGCCTGCACGCCCAGATAGCGGGGCGCGGAGAGCAGGGTGTCGCTCTCGTCCTTGAGGATCCGCTCCATCAGCGCGGGCAGTTCCTTCTCCAGCGCCTCCAGGTCCGTGGGGTAGGGGATGTCGATGTCGCTGACGGCCACGGAGACATTGTTGGAGCGGTTGAGGATGTTGCGCATGTCGGAGTTGTTGATGATCTTGATGTTCTTGCCGGTGTCCTCGATGGTGGTGGTGCGGATGCCGATCTCCTTGACGGTGCCGCGGAAGCCGTTGACCTCCACGATATCGCCCACGTTGTACTGGTCCTCGAAGAGCATGAAGGTGCCCGTGACCAGGTCCGCGATCAGACTCTCGGCGCCGAAGCCGATGACCAGGGCCAGGATGCCCACGGCGGTGACGATGGTGGACAGGTCCACGCCCAGGATGCTCAGGCCCCAGCAGAGCACCACGATCGCGGCGATGTACTTGATCAGGCTGCGGGCCAGGGCCAGCAGGGTCCGGGCGCGGTGGGACTTGGGGGCGGGGATGGCCAGCAGCAGGCCCAGCAGGGCGCTGACGGCGAGGACGGCGAAGGCCATGGCCAGCGCCATGGCCACGGTGCTGTTCGTCCCGCGGGAGAGGAAGAAGAGGCCAACGGCCAGGGCGGCGAAGACGAACATGCGGATCAGGCGGGCGGCGGGGGTCGATCCTTTCATGAGAAGGGCTCCTTTCTGTTGCGGGCGGGCTCAGCCCGGCCCGGACCGGTCCGGCGGTGCGGACGCACTGTAACATGGTACATCGCTATTGTAATCGGTCCCGCGGCTCCCGTCAATGGGGAGAGGCGGTCAGAGAGACATCCCCGGGCAAAAAAAAGCGCGGACCGGAGATCCGGTCCGCCAAACAGGGTCGTGGGATAAAGATATGAGCCGATCTTCCGCGGGAAGGTCCCTTGGATGAGCTGCGAGCCTAGGATAGCGCGTCCGCGGGCATTTGTAAAGAGCGAAGGAGCACCAGTTTTGTCGAAAGCGTCGGGCGGCGCATATTTTTCGCGCGTGGGGGGCAAGCTAGCAGCGATACGACGAGCGCGACCGCAGAGGGGCGGAACATCCCCGCGCGGCGCTCCCGAGAGAGGAGCATGAGCAATGATCATGGATCGCATCGCCCTGGTGCTGGCGATCGTTGGAGGCTTGAACTGGGGCAGCATCGGCCTGTTCCGCTTTGACCTGGTCGCATGGCTCTTCGGCGGTCAGACGGCCACGGTCAGCCGGGTGATCTACACCCTGGTGGGCCTGGCGGCCATCTGGTGCATCTCGCTGCTGTTCCGCAGCGACGCCATCACCGACGAATGAAGAGAAGGCTGTCCGCGCCGCCGACAGCCTTCTCGTCGTTT
>JAFZOC010000207.1 GCA_017550765.1 Oscillospiraceae bacterium | reverse complement strand
GTCCAGCGTCTCGCCGGACTGGCTGATGACGATGACCAGGGTGTGTTCGTCCACCAGCGGGTCGCAGTAGCGGAACTCCGAGGCCAGCATGGTCTCCACCGGGCGGCGCAGCATCCGCTCCAGGTCGTACTTGCCCACCATGCCCACATGGTAGCTGGAGCCGCAGGCCACGATCACGATCCGGCCGATGGCGCGGATCTCCTCCGGCGTCATCTTCAGCTCGTCGAAGACCACCCGGCGATCCTTCAGCCGGGGGTGGACGGTCTTGCGCACGGCCTCGGGCTGCTCCATGATCTCCTTGAACATGAAGTGGGCGTAGCCGCCCTTCTCCGCGGCGCTCACGTCCCAGTCGATGGTGCTGTGGACCTTCTCGATGGGCTGGCCCAGGGCGTCGTAGACCTGGATCCGGTCGGCGCGGACCACGGCCACCTCGCCGTCCTCCATATAGCTGACCTCGCGGGTGTGCTTGATGATCGCGGTGACGTCGGAGGCGATGAAGCTCTGCCCCTTGCCGTAGCCCAGCAGCAGCGGGGCGTCCTTCCGGGCGGCGATGAAGGCGTCGGGCAGGTCCGCGCAGAGGATGCCCAGGGCGTAGGCGCCCTCGATCCGGTGCAGGACGCGGTAGACGGCCTTCATGATGTCCCCGGTGTGCTTGTAGTGGTACTCCAGCAGCTGGGCGACCACCTCGGTGTCGGTCTCGGAGCGGAAACGGATCCCCCGGGCGACCAGGAACTCCTTGATCTCCACATAGTTCTCGATGATGCCGTTGTGGACCACGGCGATGCGGCTGTCCTGGCCCAGATGGGGGTGGGAGTTCACGTCGTTGGGCTGACCGTGGGTGGCCCAGCGGGTGTGTCCGATGCCGATCGTCCCTTCCACGGCCCGGCCTTCGTCCACCAGGGCGCTGAGGACCTTCAGACGGCCCTTTGACTTCTTGACCTGCAGCCCCTTCTCCGGGGAGAGGACGGCGATGCCGGCAGAGTCATAGCCCCGGTACTCCAGTCGCTCCAGTCCCTCCAGCAGGATGGGACCGGCCTGTTCCTGTCCCACATAGCCCACGATACCGCACATAGCGCCACGCTCCTTTTCCCTGTCGTTTGATCAGCAAGGCGTATCATACCACGATCTGCACAGTTCATCAAGCCCCGGCGGCCCCCGTCTTTGTAAGATCTTTTTTACGGAAAAGGCTTGCAAAAAGACGCCTCTTCGGGTAAAATGTCATTCGGTGTCAGACGGGAACAAAAACCCGGCTGACACTATATTTTGTGGTCAAAGCGGTTACAATGCGGTTAAACTTTCTATATTTAGTGTTTACCCCCTTGACAGGGGGACTAGATAGCGGTATCATGGGCCTCGCCGAACACAAGAGGATGTGGTCCGTCGCGGGCCCTGTCGGCGCGAGGAGGTGCGGGCTGTGATCCTGTCCGGACTGCAAAAACTGACTCTGCTGGACTATCCCGGGCATGTGGCCTGCACGGTCTTCACCGGCGGCTGCGACTTCCGCTGCCCCTTCTGCCACAACGCCCTGCTGGTCCTGCCGGAGCGCGTTCAGGGCGACCCCAACGGCGAGGCGACGATCCTGGCCTTCCTGAAACGGCGCCAGGGCATCCTGGACGGCGTGGCCGTCACCGGAGGCGAGCCGCTGCTCCACCGGGACATCGGCGCCTTCCTGGAGAAGGTGAAAGCCCTGGGCTACGCTGTGAAGCTGGACACCAACGGCTCCTTCCCCGACCGGCTCCGGGAGCTGGTGGAGGCGGGGCTGGTGGACCGGGTGGCGGTGGACATCAAGAACTCCCCCGCCCTGTACGCGAAGACCGTCGGCATCCCCAGCTTCGATCTGGGCCCGGTGGAGCGGACCAAGGACTATCTGCTCTCCGGCGCGGTGGAGTATGAGTTCCGCACCACGGTGGTCAAGGGCCTGCACACGCGGGAGAGCCTCGTAGAGGCCGCCCGATGGATCCAAGGGGCCCGGGAATACTATCTGCAGCAGTACAAAGACCCCGGCGATGGACAGGTCATCGCCAGCGAAGGCCTCTCGGCCTTCTCAGGAGAAGAGATGCACGCCCTGGCGGACGCGGTGCGGCCCATCGTGCCCTGCGTCCAGGTGCGGGGCGTAGACTGAAGATCATACCAGTAGGACAAAAGAGAGGGAACGAAACATGTATCAGGTCGTAAAAAGAGACGGCAAGATCGTCGATTTCGACATCACCAAGATCGCCGAGGCCATCAAGAAGGCTTTCGAGGCGACCAAGACGGATTACAACGACAGCGTCATCGACTTCCTGGCGCTGAAGGTCTCCGCGGACTTCCTGCCCAAGATCAAGGACGGCAAGGTGGCCGTGGAAGACATCCAGGACAGCGTGGAGGCGGTCCTGTCCCGGGGCGGCTACGAGACCGTGGCCAAGGCCTACATCCTCTACCGCAAGCAGCGGGAGAAACTGCGCACCATGAAGTCCACCTACCTGGACTACAAGGAGACCGTGGACAAGTATCTGCACGTCACCGACTGGCGCGTGAAGGAGAACTCCACCGTCACCTACTCCGTGGGCGGCCTGATCCTCTCCAACTCCGGCGCCATCACCGCCAACTACTGGCTCAGCGAGGTCTACGACGAGGAGATCGCCCAGGCCCACCGCAACTGCGACATCCACCTGCACGACCTGTCCATGCTCACC
>JAFZOC010000206.1 GCA_017550765.1 Oscillospiraceae bacterium | reverse complement strand
GTGGGAGTGGAGACGCTCCAGCTCCGCGGTGATCACGCGGATGTAGTCGCCGCGCTTGGGCACCTCGATGCCGTTGATCTTCTCCACCGCCATGGCGTAGGTGAAGGCGTGGGAGTGCGAGCAGATGCCGCACACGCGCTCCACCAGCACCAGGGTCTGGATGGCGTTGCGCTCGGTGGCCAGCTTCTCGATGCCCCGGTGGTTGTAGCCCACGAAGACCTCGGCGTCCTTGATGACCTCGCCCTCGGTGATGAGCCTGGCGTGTACAGGCTCCTCCAATGCGGGATGGTATGGCCCGATGGGTACGATGTAGCTCATACGGTCCCCTCCTTCTTCTGGTTCTTCTCCACCAGCTCACTGAGCGGTGTGACCATGATCTGCCCCTTGCCCTGGGTCTCCAGCATGTCCTCGGGCAGGAAGAGCCGCTTGGACACGTCCAGACCCTCGAAGGTGATGCCGAACAGCTCGTTCAGCTCCCTCTCGGGCCAGCGGGCCGCCTCGTCGTAGATCTCGCCGATGGAGGGGACGGTGGTCTCCCCGACGACGTGATAGGATTCCACGTCCGGGTCCACCGCGTAGTCCCATGAGATGTCCATCTTCCCCTCTTTGTTCAGGAAAGCGTGGATCATCACCAGGTATACGCCCTTTTTCCGCATCTTCTCGGCGATGGGTACGATCTGGTCTTTTGTGATGTCGATCCGTTTGTACTCCTGCTGCAAGTTCTTCACCTCTCCGTATCGAAAATAGTGTTGCTCCCAAATGCTGTGGTCTGCGCGACGGGTCTTGCGGTGGGTCTTTGCGTATGATGGGTCTTTGCGTATCTGAAAAGGTCTTTGCTGACAAGATGGGTGCCGCCTCGCCGGATCTTCAGCAGATCCGGGGCAGCTGGGCGCCGCTGAGCTTCTGGAGCACCCGCCGTCCCCCCAGGGGGGTGCGGATCACCAGCTTGCCCGGCCAGTCCGTGCTCACGGCGCCGATCCGGGCGGCCTGCGCCCCCTCGGGGCGGCTCCGCAGCGCCGCCAGGGCCTCCTCCGCCCGCTCCGCGGGCACCACGGCCAGGAGCTTGCCCTCGTTGGCGCAGTAGAGGGGATCCAGGCCCAGCAGCTCACAGGCGGCCTGCACCGCCGGGCGCACGGGCACGGCCCTCTCGTCCAGCTCGATCGAGAGCCGGGTGCCCTCGATGAACTCGTTGAGGGTGGTGGCCACGCCGCCGCGGGTGGGGTCCCGCAGACAGCGGGTCTCGGGCACGGCGGAGAGGAGGGCCTCCGCCAGGCCGTTGAGGGCGGCGCAGTCGGAGCGGATCTCGCCCTGGGCCATGCCGCTGCGGGCGAGCATGACGGCGGTGCCGTGGTCGCCCACGGTGCCGGAGACCAGCACCGCGTCCCCCGGCCGGATGGCCCGGGGCGTGAGGCCCGGATGCCGCAGCACGCCGATCCCCGCGGTGTTGATGTAGATCCCGTCGCCCCGGCCCTTCTCCACCACCTTGGTGTCGCCGGTGACGATGCGCACGCCGGCCTCCCGGGCGGCCCCGGCCATGGAGGCGACGATCTGCCGCAGCTCTTCCATGGGCAGGCCCTCTTCGATGACGAAGGCGCAGCTGAGGTACCTGGGCTCGCCGCCGCACATGGCGATGTCGTTCACCGTGCCGCAGACGGAGAGCTTGCCGATGTCGCCGCCGGGGAAAAAGCGGGGGCTCACCACGAAGCTGTCCGTGGAGAAGACCAGCCGCTCCCCGCCGGGGAGGATCGCCCCGTCCCCCAGCTCGTCCAGCGCGGGGTCGTCCATGGCGGGCAGGATGTATCTTTCGATCAGCCGGGAGGTCTTCTTCCCCCCGCTGCCGTAGTCCAGTGTGATGATCTCGTCCATTTCCAATATCTTCTCCTTGGCTCCCCTCCGGGGGAGCTGGCGCGGAGCGCCTGAAGGGGCCGGTCCCCCTGCCGAAAGGGGGCTCCCGCGGAGCGGGCGGGGATGATCCTTCGATGCTGCGGACCATATCCCCCCGGCCCTCGCGAGCTCAGGCCACCCCCCTTTAGGCCAGGGGGGCCTTTCTATCCTGGGGAGCTCATACCGCGCCGTACTTGTAAGCCGCGGCGCAGGCGCCCTCCGAGGACACCATGCAGGGCCCCATCGGGTCCTCCGGCGTGCAGCGCTTGCCGAAGAGCGGACAGGCGGCGGGGGCGATGCGCCCGGTGATCACCTGGCCGCAGCGGCAGGCGGTGGGCTTGGGCGCGGGCAGGGCCTCCAGGCCGAAGCGGCGCTGGGCGTCCAGGTCCCGCAGCTCCTCCCGGAGCTCCAGGCCGCTGTCCGGGATCTCTCCCAGGCCCCGCCACAGGTCCGTCCTGGGCCGGAAAGCCTGCGAGAGCATCTGCTGGGCCAGCTCGTTGCCCTTCTCCGACACGGCGCGGGGATAGGCGTTCTCCAGCGCGGGCTCGCCCCGCCGGATCTGCCGGAGGAGCCGCCAGATCGCCAGCAGGATGTCCTCCGGCTCGAAGCCTGCGATCACGGCGGGCATGCCGTAGTCCCTGGCCAGGAAGCGGAAGCCCCGCGCCCCGAGGATGGTGGCCACATGGCCCGGGCAGAGGAAGCCCTTCACCCGGAAGCCCTCCATGCCCATCAGGGCCCGCAGCGCCGGCTCTACCCGCTTCAGCAGGGACCAGACCGTGAAGTTCTCCACGCCCTGTTCCTTCGCCAGGAGCGCGGCGGCGGCGGTGCCGGGGGCGGTGGTCTCGAAGCCCACGCCCAGGAAGACCACCTGCTTGGCGGGCTCCGCTTTGGCGATCTCGATCGCGTCCACGGGGGAGTAGACGATCTCCACCCTCGCGCCCAGGGCCCGGCGGCGGAGCAGGCTGTCTCCCGGCGTGCTGCCGGGGACCCGCAGCATGTCCCCATAGCTGGCCACGATCAGCCCCGGCTCCATGGCCAGATCCAGGATCTGGTCGATGACCTCCGCCGGGGTGACGCAGACGGGGCAGCCGGGGCCGCTCAGAAGCTCCACGCCCGCGGGCAGCAGGGACTTGATCCCCGCCCTGGCGATGGCCATGGTATGGGTGCCGCAGACCTCCATCAGCGCCACCGGCGCCGGGTCCAGCTCCCGGATGGCCCTGAGGAGATCCTCACTGGAGCGCTGCATCCAGCGCCTCCCAGGTCTCCAGGTCCTCCAGGGCCTGCTCTTCGGCCAGCCGCTCGATGGCGAAGCCCGCGTGGACGATCACATAGTCGCCGACCTTGGGCTCGGGGATGAAGTCCACCCGCAGCTTGCGGAGCATGCCCATGGCCTCCCCCACGGCGTCGTTGCCGTCTATCTCAACGATCTTCAATGGTACTGCAAGGCACATATCTGATAAACACTTCCTTCTCGGCTCCCCTTCCGCGGGGAGCCGGCGCGCCGGCGTCCGAGGGCCGTCCCGTCATTCGCGCAGGCTGGCCGCGCCGATCGCGACCTGGCCCAGACCGATCCCCTCGTCGTTGCAGGAGACGCGCCGATGCTGCCAGGGCCGGAGCCCCGCCTGGCGCAGGGCCTCGGGG
>JAFZOC010000205.1 GCA_017550765.1 Oscillospiraceae bacterium | reverse complement strand
GGATGCCCTCTTCGTCGAAGCCCTGATCCAGCCAGAGACAGATATCGGTCTTCTGGGTGGGGGAGAGGAGATCCAGGTGCAGGGCGCTCTGGATCCGGCCCAGGTCGCTGCGCCGCTGGCGTTGGGCGCGGATGTGCTCCTCGGCCTGTTCCAGCGTCATGATCTCCCGGTCGGCCCAGGCATAGGCCTCCTTCTGCAGGAAGAGAGAGCTGGGCTTGCGGTGGTCTTTGTATCTCAGCTGACAGAGCTCGTCGCACCAGTGCAGCAGCTCCAGGATGACCTCCGGGGGCAGCCCCAGGTGGTCGTAGATCCCAAACAGGACCCGCAGATCGTTGCCGCTGAGGGTCCGGCCCATGACCCGGGCCGCCTCCTGGTAGATGGAGCTCAGGGCGCTGTTCTCCCGGGAGCGGCGGCTGATCTCCTCCGCGGTGTACTCGGGCAGTTCCTGGGCAGGGGACAGACGCTCCGCCACAGCGCTGCGGGCCGGAGCGCTCCCTTTCGGCGCGGGAGAGGCAGACGGAGCGGGGGAGCCGCCCTTGCCCAAGAGGTCCAGACGCTCCAGCTTCTCCTCCGCGGAACCGACGTCCTGCAAGGTGCGGCAGAGGGCGCGTGCGGCGTTCTCCCGGTCGGCGGGACCGCCCCGCAGGCGATAGAGATACAGCAGGGCCATGTCCCCGTCGTGGGCGGCGATCAGCGCGTCCAGGACCTCGTCGGATATGTAGTTCTTCTCGGCTCGCTCGGACATGGCGGTCTGACAGCTCCCGTCTCTTCGGTATCCAGGCTCGGCCCGGTAGAAAACTATTATAACATCAAAAAGCGTCGCAGGCAAGAGCGCAGACGCGCTCCGCGTCAGAAAAGCGCGAAACGCTTCGGCGAGCGGGAACGATATCTCGTCCGGGCTCGACGGCGTCGCCCCGAGCCCGACTTGTGAACAAAGATCAAAAAGATCAAAGATGAGCAAGATCGTCTTGTCACCCGCCGGGGCCTTGTGTTATAATGTGATGATCTATTGGTGAAACGCCGCCGTGCGTTCCGCAGAGCAGCTTTGCTGCTCTGCGCAGCCGCGCGTCTGCCGCGCCAGATACGCATCCGATGGGCATCGCGAGAACGATCCGTGAGGTCGGTCTCTGGCAGATCTGTCGCCTGACGGGGAGAACGCTCGTGAACGCGCTCCTTCTCTCCGCGCGATGACCATCACGTCATGTATGATCGCGAAACGTTGCCCGGCGCGGACCGGGCCGTCGTTCTCAAGGAGATAGGACTATGATCGAGCTGCTCGCGCCGGCCGGTTCGCCGGAAGCGGTCATCGCGGCCGTCCAGAACGGGGCGGACGCCGTATATTTGGGGATGGGGGACTTCAACGCCCGCCGCGGCGCGAAGAACTTCACCGAGGAAGAATTCGAGAAAGCTGTGCGCTATTGCCGGATCCGGGGCTGCAAGGTCTATGTGACGCTGAACACCCTGGTGAACGACCGGGAGATCGAGCCCGCGGTGTCCGCGGCGAAGCTGGCCTCCGACATGGGCGCCGACGGCATCATCATCCAGGATCTGGGCCTGATCCGGGCGATCCGCTCAGCCCTGCCGGATATCCCGCTGCACGCCAGCACCCAGATGAGCCTGCACGACCTGGCGGGCGTCCAGGCGGCGGCGGAGATGGGCCTGACCCGGGCGGTCCTGGCGCGGGAGCTCAGCATGGAGCAGATCCGCTTCATCACCAAGCACGCCACGATCGAGACGGAGGTCTTCTGCCACGGTGCCCTGTGTTTCTGCTATTCGGGCCAGTGTTACATGTCTGCCCTGATCGGGCGGCGCAGCGGCAATCGGGGCATGTGCGCCCAGCCCTGTCGCATGGAGTATTCCCTGACCGGACGCATGGACGAGCATCCGCTCTCCCTGAAGGACGCCTGCCTGGCTGACCGGCTCCAGGAGCTGGAAGAGGCCGGGGTGGCCTGCCTGAAGATCGAGGGGCGGATGAAACGGCCGGAATACACGGCCATCGTCACGGGGATCTATGCCAAAGCCCTGCGGGAGCACCGGGCGCCTTCGCCTGAGGAGATGGCCCTGCTGGAGCAGGCCTTCTCCCGCCAGGGCTTCACCCAGGGCTATATCAACGGCGACAAGAAGGATATGTTCGGCGTCCGCAGCGAGGCGGACAAGGCGGAGGAGAACATCTTCACCACGGCCCGCAAGGGCTACGCCGCCGGAGAGCTCCGGCGGGTGCCTGTGCACTTCTACACGGTGGTGGAGAAGGGCCAGCCGATCCGCGCGATCGCCTTCGACAACGACGGCAACAAGGCCGTTGCCACCGGGCGCGTCCCCGAGCGGGCAAAGCGCCAGGGCCTCACCGAGTCCTATCTGATCGAGCAGATGTTCAAGACCGGCGGCACGCCCTACTCCTGCGTGGAGGACCGGGCCAAGGCCGAGCCGGGGCTGTTCCTGCCCGCGGCGGAGATCAACGAGCTGCGGCGCCAACTCATCTCGGAACTGTCGGAGCGCCGGGCCACACCGCCCACCCGCCGGGTGGGGAAGCTGCCGCCCATGCCCCGGAACATCGGCAGCGTCGCCGATCCCAAGATCATCTTCCAGGTCCGCAGCGCCGATCAGCTGACGCCGGAACTGGCGGAACTGGCGCCGGACTATCTGTACGTCCCGGCGATGCTGCTGGCCAGGCAGCCGGAGCTGGCCCTGCCCTTCGCGGAGAAGGGGACTGTGCCGGTGGCTGTGCTGCCGCGGATCATCACCGATCAGCAGAACGCAGAGGTCTACCGCGCGCTGCTGGACCTCTTCGACCAGGGCGTCAAAGAGGCGCTGGTGGGCAACCTCGGCCATATCTTCCTGGCCCGGAAAGCCGGGATGAGGGTCCGGGGCGACTTCGGGCTCAACGCCTTCAACTCCCTGACCCTGGACGTGCTCAAGGACGCGGGCTTCCTGTCGGCAACGGCCTCCTTCGAGCTGCGCCTGAGCCAGATCCGGGATATGCAGAAGCCTCTGGACACTGAGATCATCATCTATGGGCGTCTGCCCCTGATGATCTCGGAGCAGAGCCTGGTCAAGTCCGCCGGGCAGGATGTCGTCCAGCTGGCGGACCGGATGGGCTCGGTCTTCCCGGTGGCCCGGGACTATGGGGACCGGACCGTGATCTACAATGCCCACAAGCTGTATCTGGCCGACAAGAAAGAGGACCTGTACGCCACGGGCGCCTGGGGCCTGCGCCTGCTGTTCACCAACGAGAGCCCGCGGGAGTGCGTGGAGGTGGCAAAGGGCCATCTTGGCAAGTCGGACTACAAGCCCAACGTGCTGACCCGCGGCCTGTACTACCGGGGCGTGGAATAAATATGAAGGAATGAAGAAATGAAGGCCTGCCGGCCGATCGCGGTACCCCGCAAAGTGGGATGGATCGGGATCGGCCCCGAAGGGGGACGAGCTGATCCCTTCATTTGCAGAGCAAACTTCATTCCTTCATCAGGCGAAGCCGACTTCATTCATGAAGGAGCATAAAAGCACATGCATATCGTTCTTGCCTCGGCCTCTCCCCGGCGGAGAGAGCTGATGGAGATGCTGCGCGTGAAGGATCTGGAGATCCGCCCCGCCAGGGGCGAGGAGCTCTGGCCGGAACATGCGCTGCCGGGAGAGCTGGTGATCGCGCTCTCGGCGGCGAAGGCCCGGGAGGTCGCGCAGAGCGCGGCCCCGGGGGACCTGGTCATCGGCGCGGACACCATCGTCTGGATCGACGGCCGGGCTCTGGGCAAGCCCCGTTCCCGGGAAGAGGCGGCCGCCATGCTGCGGCGGCTCTCCGGCGCGGCGCATGAGGTGTATACCGGCGTCACGCTGATCCGCGACGGGGCGGAAGACAGCGCCTACGAGCGCAGCGTGGTCCGTTTCCGTCCGCTCACCGAGACGGAGATCTGGCGATACATCGACACCGGCGAGCCTATGGACAAGGCTGGAGCATACGGGGCACAGGGCCTGGGCGCGCTGCTGGTGGAGCGCATCGAGGGCGACTTCTTCAATGTGATGGGGCTGCCGCTGTGCCGGCTGGGCAAGATGCTCAAAAAGCAGGGAGTGGAGATCCTTTGAAAGCATATCTGAAAAAGTACGGGATCCGAATGGGCATCATCGCAGGCGCGGTGGCCTTCCTGGTCCTGGTGAGCGTGGCGGCCCGCGGCGGGTCCGGCTTCATCCGCGATGTGACCGGCGTGCTGGCGGCTCCGCTGCAGAAGGTGCTGAGCTCTACCGTGAACGGGTTCAACACGCTCTACGGTTACCTCTATAAGTATGACTCGCTGATGGCGGAGAACGAGTCCCTCCGTACCCAGCTGGCCGAGGCGCGGCAGTCCGCCCGCGACGGCGTGGAGGCCTCCGAGGAGAACGCCCGGCTGCGGGAGGCGCTGGTCCTGCGGCAAGAACATATGGACTATGTGCTGGAATCGGCCAAGGTCGTCCTGTGGTCCGACTCCAAATGGTCCTCCTCCTTTACGATCAGCAAAGGCAGCAGCAGCGGCGTGGAACTGGGGGACCCGGTGATCACCGAGTACGGCGCGCTGGTGGGCCAGGTGACCGAACTGGAGGAGACCTGGGCCACGGTCAGCACCCTGATCGATGTGGATATGAGCGTGGGCGCCTTCGTGGGGACCACGGGCAGCTCCGGCATGGTGGTCGGCGAGTATGCGCTCATGAAGAACAAGACCGCCAAGCTCACTTTCCTGGCGGACGGCGCCCAGATCTTCGAGGGGGACGAGGTGCTGACCTCCGGCTCCGGCGGCGCTTTCCCCGCGGGGCTGGTCATCGGGAAGATCTCCAACGTACAGACAGAGGCCGGCGGGCAGATCGAGTTCGGCATCGTCGTGCCGCAGTGCGACCTGGACTCGCTGGTACAGGTCTTCGTCATCAAGGACTTTAGAGCCACAGATCGAACAGGCTGAGATCTCCGGCCGGAAACGATCCGGCCAGGATGCTCAAATAGCGGGGAGTAGAGAGCCTTTGAAAGCATATCTGAAAAAATACGGCATCCGCATGGGCCTCATCGTGGGCATCGTGGCCTTTCTGGTCCTGGTGAGCGCGGCGGCCCACGGCGGCACGGGCTTTGTCCACAACGTGACCGGCATCGTGGCCGCGCCCATGCAGAAGGTGCTGAGTTCCACGGTCAACTGGATGAACACCATCTACGGCTACTTGTACAAGTATGACACGATGATGGACGAGAACGCGGCCCTCCGGGAAGAGCTCGCCCAGGCGCAGCAGTCTGCGCGCGCCGGGATCGAGGCCTCCGAGGAGAACGTCCGTCTCCGGGATGCTCTGGGCCTGCGGCAGAAGCATACGGACTATGTGCTGGAGTCGGCAAAAGTCGTGATGTGGTCGGCCTCCAACTGGTCCTCCTCCTTCACGATCAGCAAAGGGCGTTCCAGCGGCATCGAGCTGGGCGATCCGGTGATCACGGAATACGGCGCTCTGGTGGGCCAGGTGACGGAACTGGGGGAGACCTGGGCCACGGTGAGCACGCTGGTGGACGTGGACATGAGCGTGGGCGCGTTCGTGGGCGCGGCGGGCAACCCCGGCATGGTGGTGGGCGAATTCGCGCTCATGCAGGACAAGACCGCCAAGCTCACCTCTCTGCCGGACGGCGTCCAGATCTCCGAGGCGGATGAGGTGCTGACCTCCGGCGCCGGGGACGCGGTCCCCGCGGGACTGGTCATCGGGACCATCTCCCAGATCCAGACCTCGGACAACGGCGAGGTCGAATACGCGATCGTGGTGCCGCAGTGTGAGCTGGACACGCTGGTACAGGTCTTCATCATCAAGGACTATAGAGTGGTAGAATGAGCTTACGGGAATTCTTGATCAAATATCTGATGCCCCGGGTGGACTGGAAACGGGTGCTGCGCTTCCTGCTGTACCTGTTCGTGTGCCTCCTGGTGCAGACCATGCTGCTCTCGCGCCTTCGGATCGCCGGAGTGTGCCCCTATGCGCTGCCGGCGGCTGCCGTGGCGGTGGGCATGTTCGAGGGACCGGTCTGGGGCGTGCTGTACAGCATCATCCTGGGCTATTTCGCGGACCTGGCCTTCGTGGAGGATACGGTGCTCTTTACGGTGCTGTTCCCGCTGCTGGCCTTCGGCACCGGTTTCGTCGCCCAGTTCTTCATCAACCGCCGCTTTTTCGCCTTCATGGGCGCGGCGCTGGCGGGCCTGCTGCTGACCGGCTTCGCCCAGCTGTTGCATACCTCGGTGATCGACGGCTTCGATCCGGCCATGCTGCGTACCGCTGTCCTCCAGACCCTCTGGTCTCTGCCGCTGGCCGCGCTGGCCTATCTGTCGCCGGCCGCCTGGAGCCAGTACGCGCCGGTGTCCCGGATGGAGGACAGCTGACCGCAGGACCCTGGGCGTACACGGACGAGCAGCAGACCGCGTGCTCGGGATCCTGAGCTCCGGTCAGACTGCTTTTCGGAGACCTCCCCGCGGGGAGGCATAAAGGAGATCTTCATGAACAAGACTATCCGACCTGAACGCATCGGCGCCATGGCGGCGTTCTTCGCGCTCATCATGATCATATATCTGGCCTTCCTGTACAATCTGCAGATCGTGGAGGGCGAGGAATACTACAACCAGAGCAAGCTGATCACCAACACCAAGCGCGTGGTCACCGCTGCCCGCGGCAACATCCTGGACCGTTACGGACGGGTGCTGGTGAGCAACAAGGAGTGCTACGACCTGCGCATCGACAATGAGAAGCTCTTCAACAGCAACGACGACCCCAACGCCGTCATCCTGGAGCTGGTGCGGATGGTGGAGAGCTACGGCGACAGCTATGCCGACGACCTGCCCATCACCATGTCCCCGCCCTTTGAGTACAAGGAGGACATGACCGATATCCAGCGGACCATGCTACGGGCCTATCTGGCGGACCCAGGGCGCAAGTCTCTCCCGCAAGACCCCAGCGCCGTGGAACTGCTGAGCTTCATGCGCACCCGCTATGACATCGACAACAGCTATTCCGCGGAGGAGATGCGCATCATCGCGGGCGTGCGCTATTCGATCAACGTGCGCTACGCCATCCCCACCGCCGATTATATGTTCGTCCAGGACGCCAGCATGGAGCTGATCTCCTCCATCATGGAGAACAAGCTCCCCGGCATCCAGGTGGAGCGGGCCTACACCCGGGAGTACGGCACCGAATACGCCGCCCACATCCTGGGCTACACCGGCCTCATGACCCAGGAGGAGTACGAGCGCTACTCGCTGCTCAACTATGCCACCAACGCCTATGTGGGCAAGGACGGCATCGAATACGCCTTCGAGAAGTATCTCCACGGCGAGGACGGCGAAGTGATCGAGACCCGCAACCCCTCCGGCACCATCCTGAGCACGGTCTATGTGAAGGAGCCGGTGCCCGGCAACCACATCTACCTGACCATCGACATCGCCCTGCAGGAGCAGGTGGAACGCATCCTGGCCAACGGCGTGGAGAACAACCTGATCAAGGACCGCATCCAGACCCGGGCAGAGGGCATCGCCCGCGGCGACTACGACCCGGACATGAAGGATGAGATCACAGGCGCCGCCGCCGTGGTGGTGGATGTGCGGACCGGCGAGCCTCTGGCCATCGCCAGCTGGCCCACCTACGACGTCACCACGATCATCGAGAAGTACTCCCAGCTGTTGGAGACGCCCAACGCCCCGCTCTTCGACCGGGCCCTGATGGGCGCCTACGCCCCCGGTTCCACTTTCAAGCCCTGCGTGGCCATGGCGGCCCTCACCGATACGGGCATCGACTTCAATACCGAGACCCGCATCAAGTGCGAGGGCGTCTTCACCAAGTACGCCGCCGAGGGCTACGCCCCTGAGTGCTGGCTCTGGAACGCCATGGCGCCGGAGCACTACACCCACGGCAACGACAACGTGACCGAGGCCATCCGAGACTCCTGCAATTACTTCTTCTACTCCGTGGGCCACGACCTGGGCGTCACCACCATGGGCGAGTACGCCCACAAGTTCGGCCTGGGCGTCGCCACCGGCATCGAGCTGGTGGAGACCCGGGGCAACATGTCCTCCGAAGCCACCCACCACTACTACGTGGACGACGACTGGCACATCGGCGATACGATGCAGGCCGCCATCGGTCAGTCGGACAGCATCTTCTCCCCGCTGCAGATCGCGGAGTACTGCGCCACGGTGGCCAACTCCGGCACCCGCCACTCCGCCTCGATCCTCAAGGCCATCCGCAGCTACGACTACAGCGAGAAGCTGTACGAGCGGGAGCCCGAGGTCCTGAGCACGGTGGAGTCCGCCGACTACAACTGGGCGGCGGTCCATGAGGGCATGTACCTGGTGCTCCACGACTGGTCCGTCAACGAGAAGAACTGTATCCACTGGGCAGACTGCGCCTGGGAAGTGGCCGGCAAGACCGGGACCGCCCAGAAGGGCGAAAAGATCACCAATGACGGTATCTTCATGTGCTATGCGCCCTATGACGACCCCGAAGTGGCCATCGCCATCGTGGTGGAGCGCGGCGGCAGCGGTGCCAGCGTCCAGTTCATGGCCCGCCAGATCATGGACGCCTATATCAATATCAAGAGCTACAAGGACACCTCGGAGCTCGAAATGGCATATCTGCGCTGATCTGCCGAGAAAAAACGAGATCTGTACTTGCATGATGCGTGAAAAAAGTGTATCATCAACAAGTTAGGAAAAATAGGAAAAAGCAGGGACTACGCCGCGGGATGAGAGGACCGGCCCGGCGGGACTGGTCGATAAAGGAGTGGAGAACGTGAACATCGCCCTTATGGCACACGACAGGAAAAAAGAACTGATGGTCCAGTTCTGCATCGCGTATTGCGGCATCCTGGCCGAGCATGAGCTCTGCGCCACCCATGTGACAGGCAAGCTGGTGTCGGAGGCTACTGGCCTGCCCATCACGCTGTATCTGCACGCCGACCAGGGCGGCGCCCAGCAGATCGGCGCCAGGATCTCCTTCAACGAGATCGATCTGGTGCTCTTCTTCTGCGACCCGGCCAACCCCAAGGGCTTCGACGATATCAACAAGGTCGAGCGCCTGTGCGACCAGTATCAGATCCCCTTCGCCACCAACGCCGCCACGGCGGAAGTGCTGGTGCAGGGCCTGCGCCGGGGCGATCTGGATTGGCGCAATATCGTCAATCCCCAGAACCACTGAGACGCTTGCCACAGGGGCTATTTCGGCGCGGCTTACTGCCGCGCCAAATGCT